>NZ_NPKW01000070.1:0-166867 GCF_002265885.1 Vibrio sp. 03_296 | reverse complement strand
GGCAGCGGCAGCCCAAAACATCAAGAAGATAGCGTTGGTGGTGAACTATCTACGAAAAATGGGCTTAAATATGGCAGAAATAAGGCAGATACTTGCTTCTGTATACCCGTGTAATGAATGGAAACTTCTGCGCACGATATAACAAAAAAAATCACGATCGCGACCTACGGTCGCTTCCAAAAAAGAACCCCACTTAAAAAGCGGGGTTCGTCATCAATCTGAGCCGCCACACTTCATGTGACGGCTCTTTTTTATTTTTCATTCAAGATAGCCAAAGATTTCGTTTATCCCACTCTAGAGAGCAAGACTCGGCTTATCCCCTGATTTGTCAATTGCATCTTTGATTTGGTTTAAGAAATCATTTGGCAGTTTTCCAATGCCATCAGAGAACATCAACGGCTCATGGGGGCTCGCAATCAAGAGCACGTTTTTGAAATCAGACACTTCAAAATTACCTTCCGCCATATTTTCGCTATGATACTTCAGCACTTCTTTGGCAATCACTTTACCAATCGCTTTAAGTTGGTCATCGGTCAAATTCATACGTGAAAAACCAATTTTGACGCAATCTTTATACGCGGTGGTCTGATCTTTCAGTGTTTGTGTGTACTTCTTGTTGAGCTTAGAGTTGTCCGCAAAACGATAGTACATTGGACCGATCAAACTGAACTTGTGATCTTCACTTAACTTGATCAAACCTAACATTTCCAAAGCACGGAAATAGGAGTAAGTGGTTGATTCATCAAGCCCATGTTTTTCTTTCATCCAACGAAATCCATCTTTGTCACGCAAATGACGAATTTCTCGGTAAAAGTCGTAAAGTTCCGGAAAATTGAAAAACACTTCGTCTTGAGTGTGACTGAAGTAATTTTCATCGTTGGTTTGTAACTGAACCGCCAGTTTTTGCAGCTCTTCTAGCGAAGTATCTGTCTCACGGCAATATTCCAGCAGCTTATCGAGCGAAATGTTCGAGCTATAAAGGTGTCTTTTAAACGTAGAAAGAGGTATTCCTAACCTGTCAGACAACTCTCGATATGTCAGCCCCTTGCTTTTGATCGCCTGTCTTAAAGCAGCCAACAGATACTCGGGAGTGGTATCTTGCATATCTTCTTTCCCTATTATTAGTATTTCCGGGCTACATTTGTAACCAGTTCAAGATCTTTAGCAACTATTTATGTTGATTTAGTTATAAATAATGTGCTCAAAAACGTGTTTTAGCATTTATGGAACAAATATCACCAAACACACACATTTTAAGTAGTTATCTCGTTTATTCATTAAAAACAATAACAAAGAGAACATCATCCTCTAATTTCATCATTTAGAGTATTTTTTCTAATTTCTGTTAAGCATGGCTACTTTTTAACCTTAAATTGATACAAATATCGAAAACAATCGACCGATTGACCGTGCAAGGTCACATAATTTGCGATCAGGTTCATCTGCCTAAAACCACATTTTTCGAGCACTCTTTGCGATGCAAAATTGTCTGAGGCAACCACAGCAAGCACGCTTCTAAAACCTAGGTTTTCCAATACCACCATCGATTTTGTCACCATTTGTGTGGCAATGCCTTTTCCTGCACTCTCTTCAGAAAATCGATAACCGAGCGTCGCAACGCCACGGTTAAACTTGATGTCGTGAAAGTTCACACGCCCCACAATGGCGCCATCATCCGATTCAACAATCATTGGTAGCATTCGCTTATGTTGGTATTCTGATAAACAGTAATCGATGTGTTTTCGGATCCCCTGCTCAGAAAACATCGACGCGTCTCGCGGTGTGATGAAACGCTCAAACCAATGGCGATTTTCGTATTCAAATACCAGCAGCGATGCCTCATCGCTACCGCTCAGCATTCTCAAATGAAAACGCCCTTGCTCCACACTTGTCACGGATGACCTCATTATTGATTCCACTGATACTCCATTTGCTTGGCCGTCTGACGAGCCAAATCCTCGCCTTTCAACTTGGCGACCAAATAGAGGCTCATATCTATACCAGCAGAAATTCCACCACTGGTGGTGTATTTTCCGCTATCCACCCAACGCCGTTGCGACAAAACCGCCAGCTTGGGATAACGCTGTTTTAAATCTTCGATGTCTTCCCAATGCGTCGTGACTTGCAAACCATCAAGCAAGCCAGCTTCCGCCAGCAGAAAGCTTCCGGTACACACGGAGGCGACTAAACTCGCCTGCATTGCCGTTTTACCGATCCAGTTGATAACATTGCGTTTCTTAACTTCATCACGATGATCGCCCCCGACAACCAAAAGCAAATCTAAGTGAGGGTGATTGTCGATGGAATAGTGGGGCTGAACATAGAAGCCTCCTCGCCCTTTTACCTGTTTGTCTGTTTCGCCAATCAATGCGACTTGCCAATGGTTTTGACCAAAACGGTTGGCGGTTGAAAACACTTCAAATGGTCCTGCAAAATCGAGGACTTCCGCCTCATCATAAATATAAATTCCAATGTTCATCCTTGCCTCACTGATTATCCATTGTTTCACTTCCAAGTGGCTTAAGCGCTTTTCTCAGCACGGTTAACGCTGCGAAGTCACTGCTCTGATTTACCTACCCCATACGGGCATCAAGGGCCACCATCGTTATTATTTACTTTTTTGTAAATATCAGATGACCTGACCTATATTCAAATGGCTAACGCTCATTATGCTGAGCATTGAGGAGAATGATCATGAGTCAGGCTGCGTTAATAACTCGATTAAATGAATTACCACGTATTCAAAGTCTGCTGCAAGAATTACTGGAGATGGTTAACCAAGAAGAGGTTAACTTTGGCGCTTTAGCGAAAAAGATATCAATGGATCAAGTGCTCAGCGCCCGATTGCTACGTATGGCCAATTCCGCCCACTTTGGTGGTACGAAATCCATCGCCACCATCAATGATGCTTTGATTCGTGTCGGCACGGGCCCTGTGAGAACGCTAGTGGTCGCCTCGGTACTTTCCAGCGCTTTCCCACGGGTCAAAACCTTGGATATGGAAAAATACTGGACCGACACCTTCGAGGTTTCGGTCATCTCGTCCAAATTGGCGGCAGAAGCTGGAATGGACGTCAATGAAACCTTTACCACTGGAGTCTTGCACAACATTGGCGAGTTGATGATCCACACATTAGTGCCCGAACAAGCCATGGAGATTAACCAACGCGTTAATAAAGGTGCAGACGCCATTGCCGTACAAGAAGAGCTACTGAATGTCTCATCACCAACATTAGGAGCCAAATTGGCACGAAGTTGGAAGTTTCCTGAAGAGATGGCGGATGCAATTGAACATTTCCATGAACCCAGAGAGGCCGATGTATCACCAAAGCTCGCGACCATTATTCATTTCGCGCGTGCAATAAACAAAAGTTGGGATGATTTTAAAGATCCCAGTGAAAAAGCACATTTCCTGGCCAACCATCCCGATTCACGCTTGCTGTGTATCTCCGCCGCTTTTGTCGACAAGATAGATAAAGTGAGAGGAAACGGGCGCGATTTGGCAATGCAAATGGTGGCCGCTTAGCAGTGGCTGAGTTAACTTGATTTAGTCTTACAATCAAACAATCGGGTGAACAGCCATGGAAGCGCCTTCACTCGGTTGTTTTCATTTGACCTACCGCTTTTCGTTGCTGCCCTCTTTTATAACAACAAACTTTCAAGCGCCTGCAACTGGGTAATGGCCACGACCTGAGGCGGCGGTGTATGGCGGTGATGATTCAACCAAATGGCGGAAAACCCTGCCTGCTTGGCCGGAATGATGTCCTTTTCTAGACTGTCTCCAATCATACAAAGCTCTTGGGGCTTTACCCCCAACGCAGAGGAAATGGCGAGATAAAAGTCACTTGAGCCTTTGAGAAACGGAATGTTTTGCCGATTAAAATAGCCTTTAATGAAAACATCGATTTCAGCACGTTCAAATGCTGCATGAATATCTTTAATTGTTGAATCGCCAGCACCGGTTGCTACGTAAAGTGGATAGACAGAACTCAGTTTTCTTAAGGTCTCAGAAGCACCATTAACCAATTGAATTTTATCCCAATACCTCATCTTTCCTTGCTGAGTTTTGTCATCAATCATGAGAGTATCTCCCCAATCAAACAAGATCGCTTTATGCATTGTTCCTCCATGAAAATTCGCTGGTCTTTTTACCGACCTCTCAATAATAAACTCTTGTCGTAATAATCAATTTTATTCATTAGACTCAAGTGGTAAATTGTCCGTTAATTCGCGCAACACGCGTTGCGTGCCAGGCCATGAGAGGGACTCTCCACTCATGTTTTGTTCTTAATATCCGTTGCTGTATTTCGGATATACTCTGTGAGATTAGATGTGGAACAAACATCCAAATTAGACCGCGTTCGCGCCGACTACAACGTTCATTACTGGAGCCAAGGCTTCTACGGCATTGATAACCAAGGTGAAATGTACGTTTCCCCACGTAGTGACAATGCCCACCAAGTGCAGTTAAGCCAAATCGTTAAGCAGCTAGAAGAGCGTCAGCTCAATCTACCTGTTTTGGTTCGATTTCCGCAAATTCTGCATCAACGTGTGCATTCGATCTGTGACGCGTTTAACCAGGCAATTGAAGAGTATCAATACCCAAATAAATACCTGCTTGTTTACCCAATCAAAGTAAACCAACAGCGTGAAGTGGTTGATGAGATTCTTGCCAGCCAGGCACAACTTGAAACCAAACAGCTAGGCCTAGAAGCAGGCAGTAAACCTGAGCTTCTCGCTGTTCTAGCCATGGCTCAGCACGCAAGCTCTGTTATTGTTTGCAACGGCTATAAAGACCGTGAATACATCCGTTTAGCATTGATCGGTGAAAAACTTGGCCACAAGGTGTTCATCGTTCTAGAGAAAATGTCGGAACTTGATCTCGTGCTACGTGAAGCGAAAAGCTTGGGCGTGTCACCACGTCTTGGCATTCGTATTCGCCTTGCTTCTCAAGGTGCAGGTAAATGGCAAGCCAGTGGCGGCGAGAAATCGAAATTTGGTCTCTCTGCATCACAAGTGCTGAATGTGATCAGCCGTTTGAAGAAAGAAAACCAACTCGATACGTTGCAGCTCGTTCACTTCCACCTAGGCTCGCAAATGGCAAATATTCGCGATGTGCGTAATGGTGTAAATGAATCGGCACGTTTCTACTGTGAGCTGCGTACATTGGGTGCCAACATCACTTACTTCGACGTGGGTGGCGGCTTAGCGATTGACTATGATGGCACTCGCAGCCAGTCTTCCAACTCGATGAACTACGGCTTGGTGGAGTACGCACGCAATATCGTCAATACCGTGGGTGACGTGTGTAAAGATTACAAGCAACCAATGCCAGTGATCATTTCTGAGTCTGGTCGTTCACTGACAGCACACCACGCAGTGTTGATCTCGAACGTAATTGGTACTGAAACTTACAAACCAGAAACCGTGACAGAGCCAGAAGAAGACTTCCCTCTTCTACTGAACAACATGTGGCGCAGCTGGTTGAACTTGCACAATGGCACCGATGCTCGTGCACTGATCGAAATTTACAACGATACGCAAAGCGACTTGGCGGAAGTGCACTCACAGTTTGCGACCGGGGTATTAACCCTTGAGCATCGCGCGTGGGCAGAACAAACATCGCTGCGTATCTACTATGAATTGAACCGTTTGATGAGCACGAAGAACCGCTTCCATCGCCCAATTCTTGATGAATTGTCAGAGCGTTTAGCGGATAAGTTCTTTGTCAACTTCTCACTGTTCCAATCATTGCCAGATTCATGGGGTATTGATCAAGTCTTCCCTGTTCTGCCACTGTCTGGCTTACAAAACGCCGCTGATCGCCGTGCAGTAATGCTCGACATCACCTGTGACTCAGATGGCGCGATTGACGCCTATGTAGATGGTCAAGGCATCGAAAGCACACTGCCAGTGCCTGCATGGAACGAAGATGAGCCATACTTGATGGGCTTCTTCCTCGTGGGTGCATACCAAGAAATTCTTGGTGACATGCACAACCTATTTGGTGATACCCACAGTGTTGTGGTGAACGTGGGCGACCAAGGTGAGATCAACATCGATTTCATCAACGAAGGCGACACCGTCGAAGACATGATGCGTTACGTACACATCGATGTAGACCAAATTCGCAAAAATTATCACTCTTTGGTATCGCAGCGCGTTGACCAAGAGGAACAGCAACAGATTCTAGCAGAGCTTGAACAAGGTCTGTCTGGTTACACCTATTTAGAGGATTTCTAAATGAATGATTTGTTTACTAAAACTGATTATTCACTCTACTCAAACTCGATGAGTTTTGTGCGTCGTCCGTATGTCAAAGATCCTGTCGCAGCAGACGCTGACCTCGTTGTTTTTGGCGCACCGCTAGACATGGCAACCTCTGGTCGTCCTGGCGCGCGTATGGGCCCAGATGCGATCCGTCGTGCATCGGTGAATCTTGCATGGGAAGGTAAGAAATTCCCTTGGGATTTCAACCTATTCAAAAAGGTGAAAGTGATTGACGGTGGCGATCTTGTCTTCGATTGTGGTGATGCAGAAGACTTCACTTACCGTATGGAAGCAGCGACCTCTGCGATCCTAAAAAGTGGCAAAACAATGCTTGGCCTTGGTGGTGATCACTTCATCACGCTGCCTATTCTGCGCGCTTACGCAAAACACTACGGTGAAATGGCACTGATCCACTTCGATGCACACACCGACACGTACGCAAACGGCAGCAGTTATGACCACGGCACCATGTTCTACCATGCGCCAAAAGAAGGGCTTATCTCTCCTAAGCATTCAGTACAAGTCGGTATCCGTACTGAGTACAAGCAAGAAGGTCACGGCTTTAACGTCATCAATGCGATGCAAGCCAACGACATGAGCGTAGAAGAGATCCTTGCAGATATCCGCCGCATCGTGGCAGATAAGCCGGTGTATGTGACATTTGATATCGACTGTCTCGATCCGGCTTTTGCACCAGGTACTGGTACACCTGTCTGCGGCGGCTTGAACTCGGACAAGATTTTGAAAATCATCCGTGGCCTAAAAGACGTTAACATCGTTGGTATGGATGTGGTGGAAGTCTCTCCTCCATACGATCAAAGCGATTTGACGGCACTGGCTGGCGCAACCATCGCGCTAGAGCTGATGTACGCTTGGGCAGCAAATAAAGAGTTTGAATCAGAGTTCTAAGCGAAGACTTTGAAGCAAGACCACCAAATCCGATAAACTCTGTTTATCGGATTTTTTTATGCTTACTTTCCATGTTCCCCACTAACGACCCTAAGGCTATTCTACCTCCTCCTCAGCCCCTCTCTTTGTTATCTCAAACCAAGGAATCATTAATGAACGGATCGTTAAATAAAAAATAATCATTAGTTTTTCTAATGCAAAAGATAGATTTTTATCTTGCTTAAGATCACATTTTCAGATTGATCACAATGCCATCAACGACTAATATCTCGCGCCGTAAATCCCTATAAAACTCATTATTTGGCAGTCTTTACCGATCTGTCATGGTCTTTTTCGTTTTTAATTTAGCCGGAGAATTTGCGCAGATGTCCGCGTCATTTCCATTAGCCAAGCTTACCTTTTTGATCGCTATTTTGACCGCTGTGGGTCAAATGACTCAAACCATGTACGTGCCATCAATCGGACACATGGCCAGTGAGTTTTTGGTATCGCCTGCTGCACTGCAGGCTGTCATGGCGTGCTATTTGATCCCTTACGGATTATCGCAATTTGTCTATGGTCCACTGTCGGATCGCCTTGGCCGTAAGCCGATCATCATCGCCGGTCTATTGATTTACATTGCCGGCACTATGCTGTCACTGTTTGCGCACGAGTACACTTGGTTCCTTGTCGGTAGCTTCGTTCAAGGCTTGGGTATCGGTTGTGGTGGTGCGATGTCTCGTACCCTGACTCGTGACTGCTTTGAAGGCGCAGAATTACATCGCGCCAACAGTTTGATCAGCATGTGCGTGATCTTTTCACCGCTGATGGCTCCTGTATTGGGTGGCGTGCTGACGGAAACCTTTGGCTGGCGTTCAAGCTATTTGTTTTTGGCACTGTTTGCTATTGCGGTCATTATTACCATGATGACCAGCATGATGGAGACGTTGCCAAAAGAAAAACGTAAACACGAGTCTGTCGCGCGCAGCTACCACTACGTTTTATCCAACAAACGTTTCCAAGGTTACTTACTTTGCTTAGTTGCAACCTTTGCTGGTGTGGCGGTTTTTGAGGCAGCGGCGGGCGTGTTATTAGGTGGTGTGTTAGGGCTACCTGCGACTATCGTCAGCATTCTATTTGTATTGCCGATCCCGGGCTATCTGATTGGTGCGGGCTTATCAAGCTACATTGCTCAGCGTCGCTCACAAAAGCGTGCTCTGAACGTTGGCTTGGTCGCAATACTGATCGGCGCAGCCGTGGTGCTGATTCCAGGTCTGTTTGGTCAAACAACGGCACTGACGTTGGTCGGTGGTGCGACGATTTACTTCCTTGGCGCAGGCATTTTGTTCCCAGCGGCGACCACGGGCGCACTGGCTCCTTTCCCTTATCACGCGGGAACCGGAGGCGCTATTTTGGGCGGCATGCAAAATCTAGGTGCAGGTATCGCGACATTAATCGCCTCCTTGTTCCCAGCCCAAGATCAACTGCCTCTTGGCTGCCTCATGCTCGCAATGTCCATCCTTGCGATGTTAGGGTTGCGTTTGGTCTATCGTAAACCGGATTCTTCCAATGAAATGCCGCTGGCAATCTGATCTTTCTAAGAGGCGATTTCATCGCCTCTTTTTTATTTTGCTACGATAGCGATTATCCGCCATCTGCAATGCGCTCAAGAGCTTCAATTCTGCGCCATTGTTTTGCGTCGAAGCTGCTTTCTCTCAACATTGTGATTTGTTGGCGCTTTTGCTCATCGCTCAAGCCGAGGTCATCAAGAATTGTGTTACGTTGCTCTAAGTAATGTTGAAAAACGCGATCAAACTCGGCGCGATTTTGGTCCAACACTTCCAGTCGCTGTGCTCCAGGCTCGCCCACGAGTTCCACTCGCTTGAGATAAGTGGTTTGTGCATCTTCTCCTTGCGCTAATTCACTCATCAATCGGCGGTTGGCGTCACTTTCTTGAACGTATTCCGGTTGCAGTGCCAAATGATCACGCCAGAGCTGTTTCTGCTCTTCTGCTGAATAGCCCTGTTCACTCAAGCGCGCTTTTTCCAGAGCAAGCGCCCTTAATTGGTTCTCCTCGCCAAAAATCAGGTCGATTTGTTGCGCTGAAAAGAACTCTCGCTGTAAATCGAGTATCACTTGATGCAAGGTTTCTAATGAGGTGATGTCTGAATCCGTTATTTCAACGTCTAAATCTGCAAGAGCTCGCTTGTAGCGAAGGTAAAGTGCGAATAACTGCTCATCCAGCTGCAATTCGCCTAACACCCCTTCTTCGCTAACCACATCTTGTGTTATTGCCTGCAAAGGTTTTTCACCTAGCGTGGAGAGTGAGTAGTCCAAAAAGGCTTTGGGCGACGTGTTATCAACGAGAGTATCGTGCTGAGAAGTGGCACGTATGTCTTTTTCCACCACAGGCTCCGAAGGTAAAAAATAGACCGCACCGAGGCTCCCCAAGGCGATCATGATAATGGTCAGTGCGGTCTTTTTCATAGTGTTACCTCTAAGGCTACAGTCCTTGTAGTTTCAGACGATTGGCGTGCTGGCGATAAAGGGTGACGGGATCCGTTTCAAACAAATGATGAATACCCAGCAGGCCATTGATCTCATCTAAGTGATTCATTTTGTAGTCGTCACGAATCACTTTACCCAAATGGGTACTGCACGCGCCAACAAGGCCATCGTTCGCTTCACCACCGAACGCCAGACCAAGAATGGCCATTGGTGCATCGGCGGGATCCAAAACATTGGTATAGGTGCTCGAACCCGTCCACGAGTAGTAATAGACGCCATTGCCAGCCAACATCTCACCCTCGCCGCACTCGGTTTGAGGCACTCCCTCTGGGTAGAATTGGTTAAAGCGCAATGAGCCTTGTGTTGTCAGTGCATCCAGCGACGCGAGCGGATCTTGATCCAAGCCACTGCCCCCAGATAGTAGCCCAATCAGACCGCTAAGCCCCTCCGCGAGTTTCACTGCCAGTGCTTCGGTGACCGAGCCTTCGGAAACATGACCTCGGACTAAGTCCGCCACTTTAGAGCCCTTATTGACCCCACCAATACTGGTTACTGACGCCACGAGATCAGGCCGAACAGAAGCAACATAGCGAGCCGTCGGACCACCATGGCTGTGACCAATCAAATTGACCTTTGCTGCGCCAGTGGCTGCCAACAGCATTTCCACTTGTGACAGGAGCTGCTCACCACGCACTTCGCTGCTGTTGGTAGCAGAGACTTGCGCGACATACACCTTGGCACCATCTTTGGTTAAGGATTCAGGAATACCATAGAAATAATCCACGCCCGCCAACTTATCAAAGCCAAACAGACCATGGACTAACACGATAGGATAACGCGTTTGCGTATACCCCGTTTGATTGAGGGATGAGGTGCTGGTCCCTGCGAGGGCAGCAGCACTCATACACCAGAGAGCAGCGAACAATATTTTCCGTTTCAAGTTATTTTCCTTCTACTAATCGGACCTCTGAGGAGCCAATTAAAGGTAGAAGGGAAATTCAGCGAAAGTGGCATTATTAATTAACATTAATTTAACATTCGTGAGCCTATCTTACAGTTCAACAAGAATGGTAAACATCACACGATACCGCACAAAGTAAGGTTCTGTTTTAATTAGCTTTTGCTAAATTTTGGTAATCACTTCACTCTTCACGGAGTTCGCAATGAAGCAGTGCTGGTGTGCTAAGTGATGCAGTTTTTCCAAAGCTTGTCGATCAGGCTGCTTGTCACCGGAAAAGCGGATTATTGGTCGTAAAATCACTTTGGCCACCCACATTCTGCCCTGCTCATTCTCTTCCATGATTCCCACTGCGTCGTCGATGTATTCGTCAATCACGTAGCGCTGTTTTGCGGCAATACCAAGGAACGTCAACATGTGGCAGCTTGAAAGAGCAGCAACAAACGCCTCCTCAGGATCGACATTTTCCGCCACAGAAAGCGGCAGTGGCACCACATGTGGCGATGCCGACGCCGGTACCTGCACACCCCCATCAAATTCCCACATGTGACCTCGGCTGTATTGATTGTCAGAGAACGCTTCGCTCGCCTGACGCTGCCACACTATTTTCGCTTTGTACTCCGCCATCGTCCCTCCATGAATGGCAAAACTGGCTTTTATGCCAAAATTTTTAATTGGAGAGAAACACTACGCCACTCTCGGTTTCTAATGCAACTCTGTCTTCTTGTAACTTGATGTGCAGCAATAAGCCGTTGAGACGAATGGTGTGATCTTCGTATTTATAGATGCTGGTGTAGCCTTCTTCCCCACCGGGATGGGAATAGAGCGCCGTGCGGGTTTGGGTATCAAACTCAATCACGCTTTGTTCTAGGCAAGAATGGCAACGCGCTGTCTCTTGCTGCGGATATTGCTCGACAAAGACGCGCCCCATGATGTACTTATTGAGCATGCTCTCTTCCATAGGATCAAACCAAGTGTCGTTTGCCCAGACCACCGAAGAAAAAAGCATGACCACCACAACAAAGGTTAAAAATGCAGAATGGATATAAATGGCATGTGTAATTTTCATTGTTTTTCATCTAGTTAGCTTTATAAAAAGATGATTATAGAAAACCCTTTTGATATCAAGACAATCTCGATTCTGATATTTTATGGCCTCATAAGCCAACCAGAATAACGCGGATTGATTCACTTGCTTACTGCGCCAAACCACGCTTTCACGCAGAACTGCGTTACAATAAGCCCATCCTATTCGAGTTTACTGTAAAGCCACATCGCACTTATGTACGACACCCATATAGAACTGCAACACATCTTGTTAGAAGTGAAAGCTGAACGTTGGCACGCCATCGAACGCTTCCTTTTCCCTTATTATTGCTATCAGCACCAATTGCTCACGCGTCAAGGCAAGCCAGATTGGCACTTAGCAAGAGAAAAGTTGCCTCGTTCGGTTTCAGTTGTCACCACTAAGCAATGTGTTATTGAGCCACTTGTGCCTGAGCAGAGCATCGTCGGTTTGCTGAAAGCCCACTGGAAAGACCATGAGCAGATCTCTTTGGTATCGCTGACGTCGCTGTTTGAGCAATGGCTGCACTACGCTGTGATCACCAAAGATGAACAAGCGAGTCTGAAAAAAGCGGGGTTAGAAAACGCCATGCCAAAGGAGTGGTATCAGGATGAACAACCATCGGTAGAAGCACGTTTCGAGAAAGTGGGGATAAAAATAAACCGCTAACAAGTTAGCGGTTTATAGGAACAATTTCGCGTCAGCTTATAGGAAGTGTAGCGTCGCGTTAAGTGAGAATGTACCCACGTCATCTTTGTCCATGGTGTAGTTCATGTAGCTTGCGCCAACAGAAAGTGGACCAAAGATAAAGTATTCAGCGCCCACGCCGTACATGATATCGACACCGTCATCATTGGAAGAAGAAAGACCAGTCACTTCTTTGTCCCATGAGTGCAAACCGCCTTTTGCCCAAATGTGCAGTGGACCAAAATCGATGCTTGGTTTTAGCGCCGCGTAGTAAGAGCTCAACTTGGTGTCACGCTTAGTGCCTGAGTAATCAATACCAAAAGTACCGTGTTGAGTGATACCACCTTCAATACCGATGATAGGTAGAATACCAGTACCTACATGCAGTGAGTAAGACGTGTCGCTTTCGCCTTTGTAGTCAGACTGACCTACACTCGCACCGCCGTAAATCCATGAATCTGCCATCGCAGTTGATGACGCGCCGATAAGCGCTAGTGCTAAAAGAGTCTTTTTCATTGTTAACCTTCTCTTGTTTACTAGTCAGTCATTCAGGTGGCATGGTTTTGCCACCTGACCGACATATCAATATCCGTTATTATAGCGTCTGCAATTTATATGCCTACCGCAAAACAACGTATTAGCAAGCTTCTATAGCGTTTTTTACTCGTTTATCGGAGACCGGATAAGGTGTTCCGAGCTGTTGAGCAAAGAAACTGACTCGCAGCTCCTCGATCATCCAGCGAATCTCTTTCACATTTTCCGGTACCGCTAATCCTTTCGGAATCTTGTTCAATAGTTCTTTGTAGTCTTTGACTACCGACTCAATCTTCAACATATGTAAGCGATCTTTGTTCGGGTCGATAGGCAGTTTTTCCATTCGACGCTCAATCGCTTTCATGTAACGCAAGATATCTGGCAGTCGTTTCCAACCACATTCGGTGGCAAAGCCTTTGAAGATCAGGCCTTCGATTTGCGCTTTGATGTCCGACAGGGCAAATGCCATGGTGAAATCAATCTTGCCTTTGAGCTTTTTGTTGATGTTGAAGGCCGTGGTCAAAATCGTTTCCACTTGCTTGGCGATATCCACCACCGTATCGCCCAATTCTGCGCGCACGTGTTCCTTCAACGCTTCAAATTTTTCTGGCTCCCAAACCAAGCCGCCCCGCTCTTCAATCAGCTTGTCAACGCCACAAGCAATGCAGTCGTCAATCAAATCAAGCACTTTGCCGTACGGGTTAAAGTACAAACCCAGCTTCGATTTGTTTGGCAAGTTTGCGTGCAGATACTTAATCGGCGATGGCACATTCAACAAAATCAAACGGCGTTGACCGGCCTGCATCGCACTGATCTGCTCTTGCTCGGTTTCGTAGAGCTTGATCTCGACGCTGTCTTTGTTATCGACCAGCGCAGGGAACGCCTTAACCTGATAGCCGCCGCGTTTCTGCTGATATACCTGTGGCAACTCACCAAAGCTCCAAGTGTGTAAACCTTGTTGCTCGATATCGTCATCCGCCACTTTTGATAAGGTTTCTTGTACCTTCTCTTTCAGGCTTTCTTTTAGCTCATGGAGATCTTTGTGCTCTTTCAGTTTACGATTTCTTTCATCAACCGCACGGAAAGTCACTTTCAGATGGTCAGGAACTTGATCCGGTTTCCAATCTTCACGCAGCACCGTCGCCCCTGTCATACGGCGTAGCTCTTTCTCTAAAGCATCGAGCAACGGCATTTCCATTGCAGTGACGCGAGACAAGAATGCATCGGCGTAATTTGGCGCAGGCACAAAGTTTTTGCGCAGCGTCTTCGGTAGCGACTTAATCAAGCTCACCACCAATTCATGACGTAAGCCCGGGATTTGCCAATCGAAGCCCGCCGGATCAATTTGGTTCAAAATCGGCAATGGAATGTGCACCGTGACGCCATCGCTGTCGTCACCCGGTTCAAACTGGTAGCTCAACTTGAGCTTCAAGCCATTCTGATGCCAGAAATTCGGGTAATCCAAATCCGTTACGTGGCTTGCATCGCCTTTGAACAGCATCTCTTTTTCAAAGTTCAGCAATTCAGGCTCTTTCTTCGATGCTTGCTTCCACCAGGTGTCGAAATGGCGGCCAGAGACCACTTCCGTGCCAACGCGTTGATCGTAAAATTGGAACAGCTCTTCATCGTCAACCAAAATATCGCGACGACGAGATTTGTGCTCCAGCTCTTCCACTTCGAGTAGCAATTTACGGTTTTGTTTGAAGAAGGCGTGTTTGGTTTCCCAATCGCCTTCCACCAGCGCACTGCGAATGAAGATTTCACGACTCACTGATGCATCGATATTGCCGTAGTTCACCAAGCGCTTAGGCACAATCGGAATGCCATAGAGCATCACTTTTTCGTACGCCATCACGGCTGCTTGCTTCTTCGACCAATGCGGTTCGCTGTGGCTGCGCTTAATCAAATGCTTCGCCAATGGTTCAATCCATTCTGGCTGAATTTTGGCGATAATTCGGCCCCACAGTTTCGAGGTTTCTACCAGCTCTGCCGACATCACCCACTTTGGCTGCTTCTTGAAGAGACCTGAACCAGGGAAAATATGGAAACGGGCATTGCGTGCACCGTGATACTCATTTTTCTCCTGATCTTTCATCCCAATATGCGATAACAGGCCAGTCAAAATTGCGCTGTGCACCGCATCGTAAGAGCCAGGCTCACTATTGAGCTTGAACTCCATCTCACGCATCGATTGATGGATCTGGAAGTAAACATCTTGCCACTCACGAACACGCAAGTAGTTGAGGTAATCGTCTTTGCACTGACGACGGAACTGGTTACCCGACAATGCTTTTTGTTGCTTCTGAATGTGATTCCACAAATTCACAAAGGTGAGGAAATCAGAATCTTCATGGTAGAAGCGACGATGCTTATCATCTGCCGATTGCTGTTTGTCTGACGGTCGCTCTCGCGGATCTTGAATCGACAAGGCCGCCGCAATGATCATGACTTCTTTCAAACAACCCAATCTTGGCGCTTCCAATACCATGCGCGCTAAGCGAGGGTCAATCGGCAAACGAGCCAACTGCTTGCCCACTGCGGTGAGGCGTTTTTTCGGATCTTTGGCATTGCTGTTGATGGCGCCCAACTCTTCAAGCAAGCGCACACCGTCAAGAATGTTGCGTTTATCTGGCGCTTCAACAAATGGGAACGCTTCAATATCGCCAAGGCCCAAAGCTGTCATCTGCAAGATAACCGACGCTAAGTTGGTGCGCAGAATTTCAGGATCGGTAAACTCCGGACGTGAATTGAAATCGTCCTCAGAGTAGAGACGAATACAGATACCCTCTTGCACACGACCACAACGACCTTTTCTCTGGTTAGCACTGGCTTGAGAAACTGGCTCAATGGGCAGACGTTGTACTTTGGTGCGGTAGCTGTAACGGCTAATACGTGCAGTACCTGGGTCAATCACGTACTTGATGCCCGGCACGGTTAATGAGGTTTCAGCAACGTTGGTCGCTAAGACAATGCGGCGGCCAGTATGCGGCTGGAAGATTTTATTTTGCTCGCCCGCAGAAAGACGCGCGTACAGCGGCACAATCTCAGTATCTTTAAGCTTACGTTTGGCCAGCGCATCCGCGGTATCGCGAATTTCACGCTCACCATTCATGAAGATAAGAATGTCGCCTAAGCCTTCGTCGCACAGCTCGTCAACCGCGTCAAAGATGCCTTCAAGTTGGTCACGATCGTCTTCGGTTTCCCCCCCTAACGGACGGTAGCGCGTTTCCACAGGGTAAGTCCGTCCCGACACTTCAATGATCGGCGCGCCGCCAAAGTGGTTGGAGAATCGCTCTGGGTCAATGGTTGCCGACGTAATGATGACTTTCAGATCAGGACGACGTGGCAGCAACTCTTTTAAATAACCCAAGATAAAATCGATGTTTAGGCTGCGCTCGTGCGCTTCATCGATGATGATGGTGTCATATTGATTGAGGAAACGGTCGTGTTGGATCTCGGCCAGCAAGATACCGTCTGTCATCAACTTAATTTGCGTATTTTCAGAGATTTGGTCGTTAAATCGAACTTTATAGCCGACAAAATCACCCAATTGAGTTTCCATCTCTTCGGCAATGCGATTGGCCACCGAGCGTGCCGCCAATCGACGTGGCTGCGTATGGCCAATCAAGCCAAACTTACCACGGCCTAATTCGGCACAAATCTTAGGTAACTGCGTGGTTTTTCCTGAGCCCGTTTCACCCGCCACAATCACCACTTGGTGATGAGCAATGGCATCTGCAATGTCATCTTTCTTCTGACTCACAGGCAGGATTTCTGGGTACTCAATTTTCGGTTGATGGCGGCTGCGCTGTTCCACTTCCATCATCGATTTTGCGATGTCTAGTGCGATCTCATCAAACACTGCGTTGCGGGCCGATTCTTTGTTAATTTTACTGGCACCTGCAATGCGCTTACTCAGACGAAAGCGATCTTTGATCAAACACTGACTGAGCGCCTTGCGTAATGACGCGGCGCTGTTTGCTTGAGCCTTTTGCTCAGAAGCATGGGATTCTGTATTTGGCTGTGACGAAGTCAAAGCATTTCCTATTATTTTCATGGGATAAAACTGCGCGGATTGTATCACAGGGCGGCGCATTCCGCGAAGCGTGTAAGGCGCGTGATGCAACAACTCATTTACAGCACAAATCAATAGCAAAAATCAGATTTGAAAATACTATGAAACATCAAAAATCAACTGCAATTAGAGCAAAAGATTTAATCGTGACATTCCACCAGAATTTGCAAATTCGTTGTCAATTTACAAGCCAAACTACTAATTTGTAAGAATTTTCCTTCAATAAAATTGTTTTATCTCGAAGTACTATTTCCTTCGAAACCAAGCTCATTGGAAAGTGAAACAATAAGGAAAAACCATGTACAGAAAAACCACAACACTTGCCGGCTTGATGCTAACGGTTGGGTTCGCGTTGAATCCGATCTCTGCAGCATTGGCGGAAACGGTGCAAATCGGCGTGCAAGCGCCTTCGGAAAGTCAATGGTGGAGCACTTATCGCGTGCAAGTGAGCAACGCCGGTGATAGCCAAATTGAGATGCGTGAATCGAACATAGAGTTTGTTTTGCCTAGTGCGGTCAACGATGTTCAATGGGCGTCAGAGCACCTTTCTTACCCAAGCAGCGCCATCACTCATCAACCCATCCAAGGTGGCGTAAGGCATATCGTGACGTTTCAATTTCCTCAAGAGGATTGGGTCAAAACCACTTTGCAAGCCAATCAATCGTTTCAGTTGACCATAGGTTACAACGGGCAACTGAACGATTTGGCCCGATTTGAACAGAGCATTAAATTCAATGGCGACGGGGGCACTCTTCCTCCAGTGGATCCTGAAGTTGAACTCACCATTCTTGCACCTGTTGAAGGTGCCACGCTAACCGTATCAGAACCGACTTCTATCTCCATTTCTCTCTCTGGTCCTGCAGACAAAGTGGAGTTTTGGGCCGAAAATCGTCGACTTGGCGAGCAAACAGTGGACGAAAACACGCAGGAATATCAGCAAAGCTGGATACCTAACACCACAGGTACGCAGACTGTCACCGCGCTGGCGTTTGACCACGCAGGTAAACAGTTGGAATCACAAAGCGTTTCGGTTTCCGTCATTCCCGATCACCAGTACAGTGCGCCAGAAGTTCGCTTCCTGACACCACAAAGTGGTCAGAGCTTTAAGAAAACAGAACGTATTGCCATTGCGGTTGAAGCCTTTGATGCTGATGACGATTTAAAGAGCGTCACCTTAGATGCCAATGGCGTGGAGATTTGCCAATTTGAACCTGCCGAAAGCACGCCTTTCGAATGTGAATGGCAGCCTGTCAATGCTGGTAGCGTGACGCTTTCGGCCACCGCAGTTGATGAACAAAAACTGCAAAGCGTGGCGCAAGTGAGCATCTCCGTGACCGAATCCAGTAACAGTTGTGGCGATGTGCCTCGCTATCAAGATGGCGTCAATTACCAAGTGGGCGATCAAGTTACCAATGTCGGCGAGATCTTCTCTTGTAAAGTGTTTGGCTGGTGTGGCAACCCTGTATGGGCACCTGGAACCGGACACCCTAGCTACCCAGACGCTTGGAAAGATGCCTGGGATCAAGTTGGTCAATGTGACCCTAATTACGCACCTGAAGTCGATCTGCTTTCACCATCGAATGGCGATCGCCTCACACCAAACCAACCATTTGATGTCGTGTTAACTGCGACTGACGAAGATGGTGATATCGAAAAAGTCGAGGTGCTACTCAATGGAAAAGTGGTTGCGACCGCTGACGGCCAACAAGATGTCGACGCTTATCGCCTCACCGTGGCGGGACAAGCAGAGGGCATGTACCAATTGACGGCGATGGCCTATGACGACAAAGGCGCGAGCAGCGAAACGTCACCGATTACTGTAGCCATCACGGATAAAACATTGGTTGTAGGGCTCACCTCGCCAAGCGACGGTTCGGTCTTTACCCAAGGCCGTGCGATTACATTGACCGCCGATGCGTCCAGTTTTGTTGGAGAAGTCACGCAAGTGCGTTTCTACGCCGATGATCTGCTGATTGCGACGGCAACACAAAGCCCATACCAACATGAGTGGTTAGGGGCGCAGCTTGGTCAACATCAGCTTTACGCCATTGCGACGGATTCCAAAGGCAACGAGCAAACCTCGGTGGTTTCTCATATCGAAGTCAAAGAGGCCAAGCCCGATACTGGCTTACGTGACAACCCAGATCGCAGCATCACCTATCTCACCTCTTGGGGTTTAACGAACATCGAAGAGCTTCAACGCTCTCAGGGGGATGCTTACTTCCTCTCCTTTGGTAAATGGGACAGCGCTGGCAATATCCAAATCAGTGACGACATGCTAACCCCAAGCTACAACTCAGATTGGATGTCACCAACGTATCAATCGTGGACGGAACTCAAACATGCCCAGCCACGCAAAGCGATGATGGTGGCCTTTGGCGGTGCGACGTACGAAAGCATGTGGAATGACATGGCGACTGAGCAAGGTCGTCAGAATATCGCCAACAGTTTGGTGAAACTGATGAACCAGCCTTACCCTGTTTACAAACGCAATTTGAAACCGGAAGAGATGGTTGGCGAGTGTTTGGCAACGGATTGGAGCGGCCAATGTGACTACAGTAAATATCAGCTCGCAGGTTACGTTTCGATTGATGGTATTGATTTCGACTACGAGACGACCGCGCGATTGACCGAACAATCGAATCGCAATTTGGAAGACCTGATTCAACGTATTCGTGCTCAAGTGGGTGACAGCAAGTTGCTCTCACTGACCACCTATCACGTCGGTGCCGATCCGGAATCGTGTTCAAACCCTGCCGTATATGACGACTGTTCATTTATTGAACCCGCCCGTTCGATTCACCACGGTGAAGTGATTTCTTTGCTGCAAAACACCAAACAGAGCATCGATTTCTTCAATGTGATGGCCTACGACGCTGGCGAAAACTTCCGATATGACGTGGCAATGGCAAACTACGCTAAGCACGTGGGCGATCCGTCGAAAATCATCCTAGGGGCGACCATCAATAGCCAGTGGGGACCAAATGGCCGCTTTGTCGAAACGCGTGAAAACAATATCGAGCGTGCTCGTTGGCAAAAACAGAATGGCTACGGTGGCTTCTTTATTTGGACATTAGGTTCCAATACTGAAAGCCTCTCAATGGCAGAACAAGTGGATTACTTTAATCAAATGATCGAACAAAACCAGTAATTCCCTGCCTCCAAGAGCCGCGTTGCGGCTCTTTTTCTTTCTTCCTTTCGTGCATCCCCCACGGCTACATTAGCAATGACTCATTCAGTTTTTTCGAATGAGATGAGCAAATTTCGACGCTTCATCCCCAGCCTCGGCCCGATATAATGGCTCCATAGTTTGAACACTCATTGAAGGAATTCATTATGTCTCGTTTACTGGTATTAAAATCAAGCATCCTTGGTGATTACTCTCAATCAAACAAACTGGTTGACGAGTTCATCAATAAATTCGACCAACAAGACGTTGTCGTTCGTGATCTGGCCCAGCAACCATTGCCTGTTTTAGATTTCCAAGTAGCGACAGCATTGCGCGCAAGCGGTGATTTAAGTGAAGCGCAACAGGCTATTGTTGATCTTTCTGACCAACTGATTGCCGAAATCAAACACGCTGACACCTTAATTATTGCTGCCCCTATGTACAACTTCACCGTCCCGACCCAGCTTAAAAACTGGATCGATTTGATTGCTCGTGCTGGCGTTACCTTCACTTATACCGAGCAAGGTCCGAAAGGACTGATCGAAGGTAAGAAAGCGGTTGTTGTAACGACTCGTGGTGGTATTCATAAAGACGCAGCGAGTGACATCATCACTCCATACCTAAAAACCGTATTAGGGTTTGTTGGTATCACAGAGGTTGAATTTGTTTACGCTGAAGCACTCAACATGGGTGAAGACTTTGCCTCTAAAGGCTTGGCTTCAGCAAGTGAGCACCTTGCTGCGCTAACTGCTTAAGTACGCCAACAGCTTAAGTCATAACACCCGTACCGATTCCACTGCCTGGCACACCAACGGATTGAACGCACCTTGCCCACTTCGTGCCAGTTTGTTTGCGCCCTCACATGATGTGAGGGCTTTTTTCATCACGTTTCTACCCTTGCGTTACTCGATCAATGAACTGCTGATCACTTGATCGGCGATCTGCTCAAACACGCGCTCTACACTAAACAAACTCGCCACATGATAAAATTCCGGCCCAGACGCGCACGACTGCATCAAGCGCTGACTCGCTGCACCACCAAAATTGATGGTGATGACTTTTACATCGCGGCCCGGTTGCTTGAGCTGGGTACAAATCAATTTCATTTTTTTATCGCGAAACGCAGGGTCGATTAAATGGTTGCCATCGGAGAACATCACCAAGTACTTACTGCTGTTTTCATCACCGTAATGCCGGGGCAACTGCGGGCGAGAAGCATCCCAAATCCCCTGCCAATACGGCGACAAAAGGCGCATCGCCCAGACCATTCCTTCCGCATTATTGGTGTTCATGCCTGGGACTAAACGCTGAACCGTGGATTCAAAGTGCCTCCGCTCGGTAATAAATGGCACAATCGGGTTCACGTGGCATTCAATGTCATCAAAAATCGCCTTATCTTCATGAAATGGTCGATAGTTCTCGCGCGTGTTGGTTGATGGATAGACAGCGGGATCCAAAGGCGTGCCATCGTCAAAAACCGAGACCCCCGGTTTATGCATGGGGCGAATTATCCGCTTAGAGTTGTTGTTTGCGAACTGAGGCTGCTTCTCCAAATTGCGAAAATAGCGCAAACCGAGTGTGCCCGGATTGTTCCCCTCGTACTCCAAATCGCGACACATGGCATTGCGTTTCCTCCCAGGTACTGCAGGCGCACGGCCGTTGCCTCGGTCAAACATGTCACTCCAACCATTTTCTCGTTTGACTTGCGCATGATTGTAGCGGCGAAAAGCGCCAAGATAGATCTCCTCCATTGGGCCAGTGTTCACATTTCCTGAAGCGGGCACAATACTCACCACATAATTTTGATTGCGATTGCCTCGCGAATACAGCTTATCGGCAAAGGCCAGCAACGCCTCTTTGGTTTTTGCCATCGGCTCGCCGGACATGGAGTTTGAAACATCCAGCATAAAGACAATTTCCGCTTTATTGCTGCTTACACCGGCTTTGGCATTAGCTGAAATTGGCACAATTTCGGAGGCAGCTACATTGAGTGAGTTGGGCACAAAATCGAGCTCTACTTGTAAGTTTTCTTCTTGTTCATCGCGCTGATGTGTCAGACGAACGTCTTGCATAAAGGGGCTCGCAGCGCCTGAACTGAGGTTTGCATTCAGTAGTTCAACAGCGGTCGCTTCTGGCACTTCGCTAATAATCGCGGAGGCGAGTGCCGCATCTGTAGCGTTGGCGACTTGGTTGTGCACGCTGTAAATACGCATCACATCCGTCACCCAGGCGGCAAACACCAACATGCTCACTAACATCACCAGCATAAAGACGGAAATACCGCCAGCTTGCTTGCGCATCCTATCTCCTTTTGTAAATCGCATGACTGACGAGGGCTTGTTGCTCAGAAAAGAGCACCCACCAATGGGATAAAAGCTGTTTTGGTGCTAGCTGATAACAGACACTGACCAGCCAAAGGTCCACCTCGCTTAACTCAAACTCAGCTTGAGGGGGTTGGCACGCCCCTTCTGCCGCTGCAAACGTATTTTGCTCAGAGAGGAACTGAACATTCACCCCCAGCACAGAACCTGGCTTTGCCATCAATTGCTCGGCTTGTTGCAAGTAGGCAGGAATCCACACGCGCAGCTCGTTTCCATCTTGAATATCTTGCATAGAGACAGCTCGAACTAAGGTATGGCTGATCTCTTGCACTTTGTCGTTACTGCGTATCAACGTGGTGAGGTCCATAAAAGCCAGCACCATAAGCAGAAGAAGAGGAACAAACATCAGCGCTTCAATCGCCACACTGCCCGATTGCGTTCTGCGCTGGGTACTCTTAATCAGTTTCAAATGCTTTCTCCGGTATTAAGGCAATGTGATTGCGGTAGCGATAGACCATCTCTTGATCCGTTAATAAGGGAATGGCTAACGGAGGCAGCTCGAGAGAAACCGTAATGACGATAACCCCATGCTGCAACTGCCCCTGTTGCACCGTTTCTCTCTGCGCGGCACCAAGCCACTGAGCGATTGAGGCAAACAGTTGGGGTTCGATATTGGCATGGCGAGCCAAATCCGGACTGTGCAACTGGAGCTGTTGTGAAAAGTGCTCAATTAGCGCATTTGGGTCCGCGACCTGTTTCAGTTGAGTTGCGCGCCTCGCTTGCTGAATCGCATGGTCAAGCGCAGAAAAATGCCACTGCACCCGTCCCACTTCAAAAAACAGCACCACTAGGGCGAGCAAAACCGGCATGATCAGCGCGGCTTCGACACTGATACTGCCTATTTGACCTTTGTGACCTTTCATTGCAATCGGCTCAACTGCTGCTTAAGGAGCGCAATATCTTGCTCCGCTTGTTGCGATGACATGCTGTGAGTGAGCAACTCAAAGGCTTGTTGTTCCTCATCTTGTGCCAACAACACTAAGGCATAATGCTGCGTGACGAAATCCGGTACGCGATTCCCCTTCATTAAGGGCTGCAACTGCGATTGTGCAAGTTTGAACTTCCCTTGAAGCAGGTAGTGAAATGAGAGGTTAACGCGAAAGCTTTTGCTGTCTGGCTCCAGCTCAATTGCACGCAGAAAATGCTTCTCCGCTTGCTCGGTGAACTGTTGTTCGTCTTTGGTGATGGCCAATAAGTTGTGCAGGCCTGCATGTTGCTCATCAAAGCCTAAGCCTTGCTGCAAATAGTTACTGGCTTGAAGAAGTTCGCCTTGGTTGAGGTAGTGGCGGCCCAATATGAATGCGGCTTCGGCGGCATTGTCTGATTTTTCTAGCAACAATTGCTGCAACTGAGCTTGCGCTGCATGTGGCCTGTCTTCCAGCAGGTCAATGCGAGCGAGCATCAAGCGTGCGTGGACTTCCTCGGGGTAAATCTCTAGCACTTGTTGGTATTTATTTTTAGCCGAATCGTAACGGGCGTATTCAAACGCCGTATCCGCTAGACTATTGAGCGATTCTGCACTCGGTTGTGAAGATGGCGCAGCGCACCCCACAAGCAAAAGGGCAAACATTGATACAAGGAGTTTGTAGGCAAATTTCATGGGGGATTCCTAAATGGGCAGCGCGGCACCGCTGCCCTAACTGATGGTTATGCCAAACTGGTTAATAGCTGGGAGAGAATCGGTGATATCACCATCACCAACATCGGTAACATGATCATGGTCATCTGGATTAAGGTGATCTTTCCGGGCAACTTGCCGGCTTTTTCCTCGATATCCAGTGCTCTTTGTCGACGAGCGTCTTCACTGATTTGTCTGAGTGTGTCCGCCAAAGGTGAACCATATTTTTCTGCCATTGTTAAGGTGGTCGCCAAGGTATGCAGCTCTGGAATGCCCGTTCGCCAACTTAAGTTGTTCAACGCTTGAGTCCGGTCATTAAGCAGATCAAGCTCGGCAGATGTGACGCGAAACTGTTCAGACATTGCACTATGCTGACCTTGCAAGTATCGCGCAACACGCTCAAATGCCCGATTCAATGACAAGCCAGACTCTACACACAACACCAACAGATCAATCGCGTCAGGGGCGGACTGCTTGAGCTTTTTCCGGTAACGATCCGCATTGAGGTTCAACCACCACTCAGGGCCATTCGCGCCCAACACATAACCGACCAAGACCAAGGTCAGTGACCACATGCTGATGATCGCTTCGCCATTCAATGCTTGGCGCCCCAACAACATCGCCGCCACCATCACACCGGAACCAAACTTCGCCAACAAAAGCCATGTTAACGCTTGCGGCTTATGAAACCCCGCGTTGGCAAGCAAACGGCTTAAACGCGCTTTTTCATTGCGTGTTACCCAGTTGTGCATCAACGCATTATCCTGTTGAACAACCGCCTCTTTTCGTTTGATGTAACGCGTTAGACGTGCCTCACGACGCTTACGTTGGTGGGTGTTTTGCAATGCGACAACCGCCATAGCCAATAACATCAACGCACTGAGCATCACGATGATTTGTGCAAGCTCCATCTTTTACCCCTTGAATTTGGTCAGTTGACGAATCAGCAGCAAGCCACTGGTAACACTGAGCACCACGTAGAGCAGAATCCATTGGCCAGTACCGTCACGCAGTAGGTAATCAAAATGTTCCTTAGCAGAACCATACAGCACGCCAATCAAGGCGGGCGGTAAGATCGCCAGCACCTTGGCGGACGTCCGAGATTCCGACGTGATGGTTCGCACGCGGCTTTCCATCAAACTGCGCTCACGCAGCGTTTGACCAAGTTGCTTGAGCATATGAGATAACTTCCCCCCAGTTTCACTTTGCAAACTCAGCAGAGTGGTCAGAAAGCGAAACTCTTGGCTTGGCATCTGCAGCGCGGCGAAGTGCATCACTCTTTCGACACTATGACCCAACTTAAGGCGATCATGCATCGCCATAAACAGACGTTTAGCACTGCCTTGATACTGCTCTGAGAGGGCAAAAAAGATGTCGTGCAAGGGTGCGCCCACTTTGACCGCCCGCTCCATACTGTCGATGATATCGGGCATTTGCGTGTTGAACTCGCTGATGGCGATCTGCTCAAAATGGCGAAGCGCCAACACCGTCATCAACACCGCCATGACGCTGACTAAAAGTAAGGCTGTCGATGCTGCCATGCCTTGTGAGAGCAAGGTAACAAATAACCCAGTGGTCGCCATGACCAAGTACAAGCGGTACTTTTGTAACCGCGCCGCACCGATCAAGGTTTCGATACGACTGTAAAATGCCAGCCATTGCGGTCGCTTTTTCTCCATCACCGCCACTGGTTTAAGATAACGTTCACGCTGTTTCTCACGCTTCGCTTCAACGCGACGCGCTCGCATGAACAATGCGCCCATCGCGAGCCAAATGAACAAAAACAATAGCCAAAGCATGGTGCTCTCTTAACCCCCTACGGTTGAAAACAAGCTTAACCACGCTTTATCCAATGCGAAGTGACGAGCTCGTTCAATCACGCCTTGCGGCAAGATGCCTTGGTGGTAATCACCGCGCCCTTCTTCATCAAGGCGATAGTCAAACAGGGGATGGATGGCGATCTGCCCCTCTTCCAGCCCGCCAACAGCGGAAATCGCAGTGACACGGCGTTTGCCATCGTGCGAGCGTTCAAGCTGCACGACCAAATCCAACGCTGAACTGATTTGCTGACGCAAAACCGCTGATGGGATCTGCTCTGCCCCCATCATCAACATGTTCTCCAAACGCAACATCGCGTCTGCTGGTGAGTTTGCGTGCAAGGTACATAAGGAACCATCATGGCCGGTATTCATCGCTTGCAACATGTCAAAGGCTTCAGCACCACGAACTTCGCCCAAAATGATGCGATCAGGTCGCATTCGCAGGGCATTTTTGACCAAATCTCGCACGGTTACAGCCCCAGTGCCTTCAGAGCTGGCGGTTCGCGTTTCAAGCTGAATCCAGTGAGGTTGAGTGAGTGACAACTCAGCCGCATCTTCGATCGTGATAATGCGTTCATCTTCACTAATGGGCGTGCTCATGGCGTTGAGCAAGGTGGTTTTACCCGCTCCCGTTCCGCCAGACACCAAGATGTTAAAACGACAACGTGCCGCTAACGCAAGGCATTCCGCCATCTCTTCGCTCATACTGCCAAAGGCAACCAAACCGGGAAGATCGTACTGACGTTCAGGAAATTTACGAATTGAGATACACACGCCATTTAGCGCAAGTGGTGGTGCGATGATGTTAACGCGGCTGCCATCTTCCAAACGTGCATCCACTAACGGGGTGGATTCATCTAAACGACGGCCAACTGCGTTTACGATTCGCTGCGCGACATTGAGCAAGTGCTTTTTGTCGCGAAAACGAATATCGGTTTTCAACAACTTGCCATGACGCTCGATGTAGATTTGCTCTGGTCCATTGACAAGAATGTCGCTCACAGACGGATCTTCGACCAAACATTGAATCGGGCCCACACCCAACATGTCGTCACACAGCTGCTCCACCAGCACCGCCAACTCACTTTGGTTGTAAGGCAGCAACTGTTGCGCTGACATTTGGCCAACGGCTTTCTTAATCTCTTGCTGCAGTTGAGCTCGGCTGAGTTTTACGGCTTCTGAGGGCTCAATCAGCTTTTCAAAAGCCGCTTGCGCGGCTTCTGGCATGACGAGTGGGTTACCTCGGGAGGCATGCACCAGTTGAGTTTTGTGACCAAACATTAGGCGATCCCCGCTAGGCGTGTTTTTAGTTTGCCAATCGCTTTGGCCAACTTACCTCCGCGTTTTACCAAAGGTTCGCCGTTGTGCTCTGCCGCTTGCACCGCTTTGCTATCGAATGGCAGATCACTAAATTGTGTGATTGACCACGCTTCAAACAACTGTTTTTCGCTCCAAGGCTTATGCGCTTTGGCGCGGCTCTGGTTCCCTACCAGATGCACATGGTGCAGATACCCTTCGAGTTTCGACAAAATACCATCGGCTCGGCGACCCGCTTGCAGTGAGAAATCGTGAACCAGTAAGAAGTTGTCCGCCGACAGCATGAGATCCTCAACACTTTCAATGAGATAATGAGGCACATCCAAAATCACATAAGCAAATTGCTGTTTTAACTTATTGACGACATTGATTCGCTGTTGCACAGATAACGCCTCCTGCTCCTCTGTATAAAACAGGCTCAAATGATAGCCCACGTTTTGACCAAATTGCTGAATCAGCACCGAATCAACGCGTTCCACTTCATTCACTAAGCGATGAAGGGATGGCTGATATTCCACCCCCAGCAAAATCGGGTGCTGAGTAAAGTTGAGGTTAAAGTCGACTAACGCGACAGAACGATGCTTAGCCAACTCAACGGCTAAATTAGCCGCAACAGTCGACGTTCCGACACCACCGCTGGTACCACTCACCAAATAGACTTGCCCTTGCTGAAAACCTTTCTGTGCATGCACCCCTAAAAGGTGCAACAAACTCTTGTGCAGCGCTGTGGGATCCAGTGGTAATGCAAGGTAATCGGCGATGCCCATCTGCATCAGATGACGATATTCCGACAAGGAAATTTCCTCGCCGAAGAGAATCACTTGGCAGCCCGGAGGCGTCACTTTGGCCAGTTCAGTCAAGCGTTGCAACTCATCACGTTGCACCTGCAAAAGTAAAATGTCGCCACATTGGCGCTGCGCCAAATACTTAATCGCTGCGCTCAGGCTTTGCGTGTGAATTTGGCAATCAAGTTGTGCGATGCGATCCACCACCGACTCAATCACGCTCAGTTGCTCGCCTTTTTGGGCAAACACCATCATCGATTGACGCTTAGTTTCCACTTTCACCTCCTGAACCATCGGTGATCTTCGCTGGGTCTTCGGCAATTCTGACGTTACCTTGGCGCAAACGCTCCACGGCCCCCACTTCCAAGCTGCTTTCGGTAATCAAAAGTGGTGCCCCTTGACGATAATGCTGCTGATTGGCCATTGCCATTTGTAGGCGACGTTTGTGGCGACACTGCGCCTCACTCAACGCCAGATTCGGCTCAAAACGACAAGTTTTTGGGATGAGAGCGACGTCAATCTTCACCCCGATTTCGGTTTGATCCACTTGCTGCCAGCGAACATCCACAGGCAAAGAGAGTGACTCACTCAGTTGCTGCTGCCACTGGGCGAGGCTGTTGTGCGACACCTGCTGAGTGCGAATCAATACCGAGACATCACCTTGCTCAACCCTTTGCTGTGTTGGCTGTAAAAGCTGCTGCAAAGCGGGCAAAACGGCGTCGTGTGAGCTCAACGTCAGTTCACGTTGTTCGGATAGATTCGGCGTTGAGGTACACCCCACATTGAACAGCATCGCAGCTGAAAGCATCCATAGATGCGGTCGTTTGTTAATCATGTTGTCGTGAAATCCTGTTAGTAGCGATAGCCGTAATCACCAATCAACTTTGGTGTGTTTGCCTCTCCCTCTAACTCACCAAAGAGCAAGCGTTCAAAACGCGTTGGTGAGCGGAAGCTATCCAGAGGTGTCGGTATGGACTCGAGATCACCCGTCGGCTGAACCAGACTCGCCGTGGCAATGATCACCAGTTCACGTTCAATCTGTTTACTCTTGTTGGTTCGAAACAGCGCGCCAACCCCTGGCAACTCACCCAAAAATGGAATGGCATCAACGGAGTTTTCTTCTGATGTTCTTAGCAACCCAGCCAACGCAAAACTTTGCCCATCAGCCAACTCGATGGTGGTGGTCGCGGTTCGCTTATCCAGCCCCGGCACATCAACCCCATTAATTTTGATAGAGTTTTGACGGCTAAGCGCACTGACAACCGGTGTCACGGTAAGCGAAATGCGATTTTCCGATAGCACGGTTGGTGTCACCGAAAGACCCACACCAAAGCTCTTGAACTCAACACCAACCGAATCACCATCGATGCTTGGGAAAGGAAACTCTCCCCCCACCAAAAATTCGGCTTTTTCACCCGATTTTGCCGTGAGATTCGGTTCAGCCAGCACATTAACGAGGCTCTTTGATGCCAGCGCATCGATGATGCCCATAAACGCTGATTCTTTAATGAGATTATCGGGGTCAGTTAAATCCAGTCCTGCGGCAAATTCGTTACCGGGTGACACACCCAGCATCCAATTCGGATTGACCGATTGCCAGCGGATCCCCAGTTCTTCACTGGTACTCTTGGCCATCTCCACCATACGGATTGAAATGTTCACTTGAGGTGCGGCAGTGATTTTTAATTGATTGATCACCAAAGGCAGCACCGATTGCCCACCCGGCCCTTCTGGCTGGTTGGCGGATTTACGGCTCACTTCCGCTGTGATTTCTTTCAGACGGTCTTTGTCTGCAATCTGCCCAAGCGCAAAATTGTTCACCAAACTCAAAATATCCGCCGCCATTTCTGGGCTTGCTACCGTACCGGCCACGGCGATCGAATCGCCCACCGATTGAAGGCTAATGCGGTAGGCGGGATATAAGAGCTCAAGGTGACGTTCCAATTGGCTCAAACCACTGTTTTTCACATTCAGACGATAGTGCGCAATAGCATCCCCTTCTTTGCCAACAATCACTAGGTCGGTTTTGCCCACTTGCGCGCCAAATACCAACGCACTGCGTGCAGACGGTGTTTTGACATCGGCAATGGTTGAATCCACGATGTAGACGCTGCGCATCTCTTTCGACAGAGGGATGAGTCGGCTTTGCCCCACTTCTAAGGTGATCTCTTTGGCCGCCTGTGCGAAAGGCACCACCAGCGTGAAAGCGGCAACCAGCCACCATTGTTTAGCCACGTGCATCATGATTACTGCCCCTCCTTCACGTTACCGCGGATCACCGTCACCGACTGGGTGGGTTGTTGCTCAAGGTCATACGCGCCCGAAATATCTTTAGCCCACTTGAGCGGTTTGTTGGCCACTTCGGTTTGATCGTGATTGCCGCGTAACACTAGGGATAACTCCCCGAGCTTGCTGGCCAACACCAATTTTTCTGCGTCTTGAAGTGATACTTCGAAGGTCACTGAGGTTGGATCATAACTTTTGGCACTTTTCTCTGGCTTTTGATGGGTAGAATATTGATTGCCAATCGCGAGCAAATGAATGTTTTGCAATACCGTTTCGACAGCCATGTTGTTGTATATCGGCGTGCCGTTGGCGTCTTGGTCGATTTCCGATTGGCTTGTCAGCAGCACATCCACTTTGTTTCCCGGACGAAGTAAGCCGAGGCCTGCCGCCATTGGGTCAAGCTCAATCGAAATCGCTCTCATACCTGGTTTCACCAGTGCAGACAGAAAATCCGATTGCTCTGGGCGCAACAACATGGCGGGAGATAACACCGTATTGGCGGGAATAAACTGCACTGCCACACTGCCGGCGATCTGTTCTAGCTCAAACACGGGCTGAAGAAACACCTCTCCCAAGGTTTCTCGTTCTTGCAGCGAGACTTCTTTCCACTCCAAGCTCTCTCGCTCGATAAATGATCCCATCGCCAGCGCTCGGCTAGTGACCAGCACTTTCGCTTTTCGCTCAACAGGCGACAGGTGTTTTGATGATTGGTGGGGCTGGGAGGTATCTAACCAGACAAACCCCGCCAGTAATAAGGCAACAGACAAAGCTGCAAAGACAGCCATGTACCAACGACTCATGATGAAAAATCCAATTTATAAAATAAGGTAAGCGGTTGAAGCAGATATCGAAACACCAAGTGGAACCGTCCCTTGATGCGCGTTTGATGTGGCAAAATAAGCACGAGCCAACTGCCAAACCGCCAATATTCCTGCCCCAAATGCACTGAGTAAAACAAGCTCAAACCAGTGGGGGAACACAATCCAAGCACAGACTGCCGCTAACTTCACATCCCCCGCGCCGAGCAAGCCGTATTGCCAAAGCAGCATCCCCACGACACAGACAATGAGGGCATACAAAGTGGCATCAAGCCAGAACGGTGAGCCCTGCATAAAACGATAGCCAGTCGCCACCAAAAACAAGAGCGCTATGTTGGCGTTGTATATCTTTCGCTGTAATGCATCGCTAAGCATGACCACCATCAGCAATACCAATAAGGCAGTGATCGCGACAATCTCTGGATTCACGTTTACTCGCCTGCAGGGTTCAGGCTGTTAACGATGCCAAGAAACTTCTCTTTCAGCGCAGAAATAAACACCCCATCTGAGCCGAAAATAGCCAGCACACCAGCCGCAAGACCGGCAGCAAGGATTCCATATTCAATCGCGGTTGCACCGTTTTCATCGTTAATGAATTGTTTCAGCATCATTACTCCTTTTTGAAACAACATGTAAATGGTTATGAGAATTAATATCATTTGCAAATGATAACATTTATATTATTATGCGCAACAAATAAAGCGATGAATATTTTACAAAATGACATTTTGCTAGTGTTTTTGATCGAATTTTTACCATTAGTTAGATCATTGATCTGATTAATAGAGCATTCACTCAAATCACGGCGTCAATCCCCTTCTCATCCATCGAGCAAATTTTTCAATAAGGAGTGAAAATGCGCTTATTTGCCAAGAGTTTGGTTGCCTCAACCATAGCGGGTCTGTTGACTGCATGTGGTGGTGGTGACAGTGGCGGTTCAGCAACCAGCCCAGCAACGTCCACGAAAGTCACCTTGACGGGTTTTGTTACCCCCTCTCAAGCGACACCACTGAATAGTCATGAAAGCACCAAAACGGAAGTGAGACTGCTGGCGGGCGAAGAGATTGTGGCGCGCTCAACCGCGAAAAGACACGCAGGTGAACATCAGACTCGCTATCTACTCGAGGTCGATCCTGCAAAACTGAGCAATGCGCTTCCCCTAACCATTGAAGCCGTCAGCGTTGTTTATCCGCTTGAATCTTCAAATGAGGTTCGCACTTTAAGTACCGCGACCACCAGCACAGAGAAAACCGCAATACGCGAAGTGCTGCTGTATCGAAATGCGATAGGCGCTAAGAAACCGTTATTGGCCGCAGACAAAAACGGCGACTCTTTCATCACACATGATGAATGGCTGCCACTGACATTCTCGCAAACCAATTCGTTGTTTGTTGCTCTCGACCCCAGTGGTGAACGAAGTGCACTTGAGCTAATGGACGAACATGGTCGTGAGAAAATCATGGCGATCGCCGCCTTGTTGCACACCATTTCCGATCCATTTGATAGCGAAAAACAGGTTGCACTCTCTTCTCTAGAGATGGAAAAAGCGTCTCTGATTGATGCCTTGCTCAAGCATGAAACAATTGCTGCACCTTTGACTGAGGGCGCTCGTTGGATCGACGTGGTGAGTTCAGTCTATGAGCAGATGGCTCAAAACCAAGCGATTGTTTTGGCTGATGGCTGGCAAAAACGTATCGAAGATAAATGGATCGAGATGCACGCCGTTGAGCAGAGCAATGTGCTACGTGAAGTGCTTGATAATTCCTATCCTACCAGAACACTGGTCCTGAAAGGTGAAACCGTTTCGGGCATGAAAAACCCGCAAATCTCGTTGCAAATTGGCTCCTACCCTAACGATCCTTTGGCAAGCAGTCACTATGACAATCCGCTCAAACCCAAGCGTCCATTGCTGCTGCCTATCACGCCCGCTGGCGCCGTGAAATCCTCCACTTCCATTGAGGGGGCGAATCGTCAGTTTGAGCTGCGCCTTACTCTACGTGACACCGCCAACGGCTTTGATGCTTGCCAGCCAACAGGCAATGAAGTCTACGTTTATTACGACAAGAATGAAGATCTCACCAAGCCAAGCGCCCATCCGACCGACAATATGCAAGATCTGTTGACAGTGATCGCCTACGATCCTGCCAGCGGGGTGGAAATGCGCTCCTACTTAGGCGCGTTTTGTGAACTGGCAAGTGCCGATATCGATAAGAACCAAGATGGCATCGTCACTGCTGATGAGTTCCCTCGTTTAAAAATCTCATTTGAAAACAACGCGCATGCACTATTAGCCGAGCGCAGTGGATTAATGCATCACGGTGGCGGTCAATACGCGAAGCCAGTGAAACAAACGGCGATCGATACGCTGTTTGCCAAGCACACACCAGAAATGTTGCAACTGATGAGTTCCATTGTTGCGATGCAGATGGCATCGGCGCACAACAACAAACTACCGGCTATCGACAACGCTTCTGATTTTTTCCGTACTGCAGCACAACTGCTTGATTTGGACTATAACGCCCAATACCGCATGTATAGCAAAAGCAACCTCTTGCCTGAGCCGTTTCAAGTTATCCAACTGCTGAAAAACGTTTCAGACGTTGCGCATCATATGGAAGATACCGACACCACCATCAACAACTTGTTGAAATGGAGCGCTCAAGCGTTTAGCAATTTGAGCCAGTTCCCACCAGACACTAAGATGGCATCAGAGCTCAACACAGCCATGGATAGCAACACAAGCTGGCTACCTGTTGAACCCATCAACGGCTTGGAATCGATTTGCAACACCGAATTTGCGCAAGACCAAATCCGTGGTATCGCCGTTCGTGGGCGCGGTGACGACTGGCTGACCTTGGAGTGGCAACCACAAGGCAACAGCGGTTACACGCTGCACTGGGATACCAAACCATTCACGAACTTAAGCGAGGCTGCCAATCAAACGGTAGCGGAGGAAAACATAATAACGTTAACTGGGCTCACTAAGTTCACTCGTTATTACTTCCAAATTGCTCATAAAGGGACACCAAGCGCTCAGTTCAACGTACGCATCGGTGACGCAGGGCTGACCAACTCACATCGTTTTGATTCAGACTTTGGCTGCGACTCGATGAGTGGTTACGCACGAAACTCCAATGCCGATGGTTACCAATCCCTTTCCTTCCTCAAAATCGATGCGCAAGGCGAGCGCTTGGCTCGACAAGATCTCCCTTATATTGCGACACCGCATAGCTGCACAGTGGAAAGCAAAACTGGCCGAACTTGGGCTGTGCCAAACAGTGAGATGGAGGAAGGCGATCGCATTCGTCACTGGTATGGCATCGACAATCGATACCTGCATGGTGATAACTTGGCGGTAACAGACGACCAATACAACGGGTTTTGTGTCGCCATCAATGGTGAGGTTTATAGCCAAGACAAAGCGCGCCACTGTACGGTGAATCAGCTAGTTCAGCGAGCCAACGAATCCAAACTCTGTGGCATCAGCGAATGGAGGCTGCCGACCTACGAAGAAACACTCAATATTCTCACTTTGAAAGGCAAACCTCAGTTGAACTTTGATGATGATTACTTCCCTAGCATAGATGGCAACTTGTTGTGGATGAGCGAGCACAATCCAGCACTGACTGGCTACGCCAATCTACTTCGCTCTACCAGCATCGATGTGAGAACACAAATCACGCAGATCAACACCCCTCATCAAGTGATGTTGGTGAGTGATGGATTAAAAGTGGATCAGGAATAAGGAAGCAGACATGAAGACAACTTTTCTCATTTCATTAGCAGCGGCGCTTTCCGTTCCTGTCTCTGCACAATGCCTTCCAGAAGAAGGGCGTTTTGAAAAAACGATGATTGACTTTCAAGGCACGAACTACTGGGTGATCAACGATAACAAAACTGAGCTTCAATGGATGATGTGTCCGATGGGTCAGCAAGGTGAACAGTGCATCGGTGATGCGGTTCAAGAAAAACGTTTGGATCTTGATGGGCTTATTGAGACCTTCAATCAAGCCGAAGGGGACAGCACGCTAACGTGGCGCCTGCCTCATACCCAAGAGCTAATTACCATCTCCGATCAGAGCTGTCGCTATGGCACTTATACCGATTACTTCCACTTAGCGGAAACCACCGAGCATTTAGAGCAGCTTTATCAAGCTGTCGCCCCTTTCAAAGAGAAAATGGACATTCTGTATCAGCGCCATCAAGATAACTTAGCGCTACTGCAAAAACGCCGAGAAGCCGATTCAGAGGTTGATGCAAAAATGGCAGAATGGTTGGAAAAACGCAGGCAGCTCCTGAACTACGATGAATGGACACTTGAGACACAAAACTATGTCGCTCAAAAACTGGAACCGTGGTTAAAAGACAATGTGCCTGAATGGGTAAATGCACGCACAAGTTTCTACAAGTTCTTGAACTCTCCTCACTTCGGAGATAAAGATCTAGGGTTAGAAAGCCTCAACAAGTTCTACAGTAACCATTACTCGAAAATGGAACAGGCTTACGCAACTCAAAATGGGGCGACCATCTCTTTTAAAAACGTACCAAAGTTAGATATTGCTAGTGATAGCATCTTAAGCGTGAACTACGACCATTCACTGCTTACGATTCAAAGCCAACAAAATTGGTGGAAATACTATGTACGATTGGTCAGAGCGATACCACACGAGAATCGCTAATACAAAAGCAGGGGCATTCGTGCCCCTGCTTTCTTATTTTTGACATCCATGACTCAATGGCCGGAGTTAAAAATCAAACTGCAAGTAGACCGTGTTGTAGTTACTGCCGCCTTTGATTCGACCAAACTGCGAGGCTTTCTCAAAGATCGCGGAGCGGTGATGCAAGGAGTAGCCAAACCAGACGTTCTTCCAATCATTCTTACCCACCAAATCACCCACATTCACATCAAATGAAAAGTCGAGATAGTTGAGCAAATGGCTTGGGGTATAACCCTTACGCTCCATTTCACTCTTCTCGATATAGGTGATATTGTCGATATAAGACATCCCTTCTGCCACACCAAAGCGCCATTGCGTCGGCCAGTTAAAGGTGTAATACGCTTTGATAGAGACCACGGTCTCTGTACTTGAGCTTTGCACCTCTGAGCTCCAGTGGTGCGCGATGCCCGAATGCAAGTAGAGGTCTAGCGGCAGTCCGAACAACTCATCTGTCAACGGATGGCCATAGAACACTGACGTTAGCTGGTTATTGTAAGGATCTTTTTCGTGTTCAAATTTGAATATCTCACCAATGTTCGACGGCGTTCCCCAACCGTGCGCCACACGCAGATACGGCTTGTTTTTCAGGTTAGACTTTCGTTCTTTGGTTTTATCGTTAAAGAAACCAAAGCCAACGTAGAACTCACCCTCATAACGATCTTCCACCGCATCGCTGTTGTAAGCATTGTTATCTAAACGCGTAATACTGGTTTGGCCGAGCAAGTAAAGATTAGAAATAACGTGGTAACGGCCTTTTAACGCGATATTGGTGTCCACACCGGCGCCAATGTTCTGTTTGGAGACATCTGAAAACGCATAGTAAGTACTGTTGAAATCAGCGTCTTTGTAGCGCAGCGTGACTGAAGGCTCTAGCTCCCAGTCACCAAAGTCATATTTGGCAGCCAAGCGGTAGTTGGAGTGAAAACGGAAACTGTCGTCAGACATCAATTCCACTTCAAAACGCCACTGGTCGTCTATTTGATATTTCAATTGTCCACCGAAATCCGCTTTGTCGCCTTCGATAGAGTTTTGTGCAATCTTGGGAATATCGATAAAACGTAGACGCGTCAGCGCATTAAATTGCAATTGTTGCTCTTCTGACTGCCACAAGTACGCCCCCCCTTCGATGCCGCGAATGAACACATATTCATTGTCAAAAAACATCATAGGTACAAAGGTACTAACGGTTTGATCGCCTCCTTGCGTATCAAAAGGAATCGACGCTGTGCGGTACATTGCGGCGATGCCCCAGTTTTCCTCTTCTGCAGCCAAAGCGCTTTGTGTCCCACCTAAGCCAACAATTAGACTTAAAGCCAGCCATTTCTTTTTCATTTTTGTTTAAATTCCAGTTAATTACGCTGATTAATTCATCAAACAGAAGAAAAGCTCTTATGTTCATTATCAATTAGCCGTTACAATTAGTAGATATTGTCATTGATTTGAATTTAATGTGAAAGCCTCAGAACTGAAAACTTTTCTCCTTAGCCTGCCAGACGGTTACGATCCCGATGTTGTGATGGGAGAAGAATGGCTGCCAGAAAGGTTGGTAAATACACGCCTTGACGATAATTTGTTGTTTCTTGAATTCGATAATGCTCCAGAAGAAAACCAAGGCGATGAAGAGGGTCGTGGCTTTGTTGAACATGAAATTGCCATGATAAGACAGCGCTTTGAACACATTCTCGATGAAGCCAGTGACACAAAAACTAAAGCCGACGCTATGTTGGCTCTCTTCCTGATGGGCCATGAGCTCTCAAGCTCTGAGGTGATCGAAATTCTTGAAGAAAACGACGACAGTGATGGATATTAATCTTCCTCTCACCTTGTAAAATGGCGTAAATGACTTCATGTTGTAGTTAACCTCGTTTGCTGGTGAACACTATGTTTAATGTATTAACTTCATTATTTAAGGAGCTTATTGAGGGTTCTGACCTCAGTAAGCACAAAGCGACCAACCCAAATTTGGCCATTGCGAGCCTACTTTGTGAAGTCGCCGGTGCCGATTACCAAATCGATGAGCGTGAGCAAGCCGTTAAAAGGCAATTACTCAAACGCCTACTCAATCTAGACGATACTCAAGTAGAAGCCTTACTTACGCAAGCACAAAGCGGTGTCGCTGAATCAGCTTCTTTGTATGATTTCACCTCTCAGCTTAGAGAGTTGTCTCAAGAAGTCCGCTTTGATTTGATTAAAGGCATGTGGGAAGTTGCCCACGCTGATGGCGAGATCGACCCACTGGAAGACGCCGTCATTCGTAAAACCGCCGAACTGCTTTATGTCGACCACAGCGACTTTATACGTGCCAAACTGCAAGTGCTCGATAAGTAGTTTTTTAATAACGTCACAACAAACTCAACGAAAAAACGCGCCGAGGCGCGTTTTTTATTACAGATACGATGTATTTGGCCATCCACCCGTTAGAACATGGTTAATGCCAGTTTAGCGAGGTTATAAGCATCCACATACCCAGAATGTTGACGCCCTTCCCACTCAATGCCTTTGGCTTCTTGCGCAGCTCGATGACCAATACGCTTATCTTTCAAGCGATTTTGAATTCGGTACAACGTCGCAATATTAATGAACTCATTGAATGGCGCATCTATGCCTTTTTCTTGGCATTCTTGCATAAGGATTCGGTCATCACGCCCCCAAGAGGCATAGATTTTATTGCTGCCACCAAAGTTCTTGATCATCGACTTAATCACTTCAGCCAGCGGCCTACCCTGCTTTTCAATCTTACGCGGCGTAATCCCTGTCAACTCAGCGCAAAATAGCGACACTTCATCGTGTTCGGGCTTAACGTAATACTGAGCGCGCTTGACGATTTCACCTTTGAGCAAATCAATCTCTGCTAAACCGATTTCAATGATTTCCCCTGTGCGACCTACGCCATCTTCGTTCCAGCAGCACATTTCTAAATCAAAGCAAACAATTCGGTTGTGGTTCATAAATCGCCTTTTCGTTTCCCAGCCAATAAAGCGCGGAAGTTTACCTCAATAAAAACAGAAACTCGACTCAAGCCATACCGTTTGTCTAATTAGCCTGCAATTGTCGCGCAATTTCGCCCTTTGTTTTTGCTTCGGTAAAGCTGAATATCCATCCTTTGTATCAACTCTTCCACGTCCTCATCTTTATGTATCGCGGCCCCTATACTAAGCGTGCAGTGAATTGGGGTTTCTTGATAATAGCAGGCCGTTATTTCGATCCCCTCTCGAATCGACTCTAGGTAACACGACAGCTCTTTTGGTTGAGTCACCGAAGAGAGAATGCCAAATTCATCACCACCAAAACGGTAAAAACGGTCGCCCTCTTGCAGCAAAGCACTGATCATCCTTGCCACTTCAACCAACACTTCGTCCCCACCTAAATGGCCATATTGGTCATTGATCTGCTTGAAATGGTCAACATCAAAGCCGATCAAACTAAATGGCACTTGTTTATCAATCATTTCAGTTAAATCGTGGCGAAACGCGCGGCGATTCAACAATTGAGTTAATGAGTCATGATCCACCATAAACTGCAGCTCTTTGGTTTTTTCGTTGAGCATATAGTTAAGGCGTTGCTTCTCGCGAGTTTGCAAGTTCACCACGTGTGCTACTAAAGACGCCATGATGAGGCCGATAACCACGATCCCCATTAACACAGCACGGTCCCACTTGGACAGGCTTCTTTCCAGCTTAAACTCCACTTGCCAGTCACGATTTGGCAACGACACCACTTTACTCACCACAGCACCTTTAATGTTTGACCAGTGAGGGCTCTGGTAAAGGATAGGGTCATCTTCAGCATCAAAGCCTAAATCTGTCACTCTTACCACTAGGCTAAGTTCCGTCGCGGTTTTCGTCACCAGTTCTTCAAAGTAGACCGTACTACGAATCACCCCCACCACAACACCAAGTAAGGTTTCGCGGCGCTGGTCGAATACAGGGTGATAAACCAACAGTCCCGTTTTATCTAATGAGCGATCGTAACCATCTTGCAGTAAACGGACTTTATCGGAAACATTCGCCCGCCCAGTGCTAAAAATATCGTCCAGAATCAACTCGAAACGAACTCGAGCCGAATAAAAGCCAAGCAGTTCAATATTCTTTTCACTTCGTGGGTAAATGTCACTGGCAATGTAGATAGGTCGCCCGTCAGAAAAGACGTACCCTTCGGTCTTGGGGCCATCTTTAGGAACAGTGAAAACGATGAAATTCGGAAAGGTTTCTCTAACATGGGCAATATGCTGCTCAAGCTGCTCGGGGTAGACTTTTTGCATCCACTGCAAACCGATCAAACTCTTTGAAGATGCCACAGTGTGGCGAGCGAAAACTTCAAAGCGCTCCCAATCTTCCGGCGCAACGGAGTAAAAGAAATTAGCGCCCGAGCCTATATAATCCAAGTCGTTTTGCACAAACTCTCGCAATGATTCAGCTTGACGCTGTGCAAGGTTGTTAAACATGGTCGTGGTATAACGCTGCTGAATTTTGGCGGCAACAAAGAGGAAAACTGCCGTCACAACTAACGTCGCAACAAACGCGATAAGCGAGGCAGAATGCCTACGCAACCATTTGGTAGAAAAGACAGAAACAGGTTGACCCACAAACAAATCCATTTAATTCAATATCACCGAATCGATCGCCAATAAACACGATAACCGTATAAACATCAAGCTTATTAATCGTACACCAGTCGGTTATGTTGTTTTTTTCAGCAATCAAGCCCTAAATTTTGCCTCAATCTCGCATTTATTGCAGCCTAGCAGCTTGAATATGCTAATATTCGTCACCATTTTTACGTCTAATACTAGGTGCAAATCGCAAATTCGCCCGTCTATGTCGTCTATCGCGAGCCAATCAATGCACCTTTAAATCAATCGAATAGAGAAAAATTAGCATGAACATTGATTTAAACCTTATTCCTCAAACGTTCGATATGCTTCACGCAGGTCTAGCGGCGTCGAGCGTTTTATTACTACTAGTGGCTGTTTCTCGTAAATCCAAAGTGATCGAGAAAGTGGTTGAGAAGCCTGTAGAAAAAATCGTTGAAGTCGAAAAACCGGTCGAAAAAATCGTCGAAGTAGAGAAAATCGTTGAAGTTGAAAAAGTGATTGAAAAAGTGGTGGAAGTCCAATCTAAGCTTGCCACCGCATCCACTGATTCTGCGATGCAACTGCTTTCAATCATGCAGCAAGAAGCTCGCTTGATTGACTTCCTACAAGAAGATCTCACCGCATTCTCTGATGAAGAAGTGGGCGCTGCAGCGCGTGTTATTCATAGCGGTGGCCAAAAAGTACTGAAAGAGTACGTGACGCTCGAAGCGATCCGTAACGAAGACGAAGAGAGCCGCATTGTGGTTGAAGAAGGTTTTAACCCTCAAGCGATCCGTTTAGTCGGAAACGTAACGGGTAATGCGCCATTTAACGGCACCTTAATCCACAAAGGTTGGAAGGCTTCTGCGATGTCGCTACCTAAACTGGCGGAAAACTACGACGCTTCGATCATCGCACCCGCTGAGGTTGAGCTGTAATGGAAACGATGATGACACCCGCAACCGAGCAAGTAGCAAAATTCAGCGTTGGTATCGACTTAGGTACCACGCACTGTGTTATGTCATTCATGGATACCCAGGATGAGCAAGCTCGCGTACAAGTGATGGCTATTCCACAATTGACGGCGCCTGGCACCGTTGAGTCTCGCAACCAGCTTGGTTCTTTTCTTTACCAGCCGCATGAGCATGAGATGAACCCTGCATCACGCGTGTTACCATGGACGACAGAACCGACTGCCCTTGTCGGTGCGATCGCCCGTAATCTGGGTGGCAAAACGCCTTTGCGTTTGGTGGCCAGTGCGAAATCTTGGCTTTGCCATGGTGGCGTGAATCGCCGTGATGCGTTTTTGCCTGCTGGCAGCCCAGAAGAGATTGAAAAAGTTTCACCATTGCGCGCCACCGAACTTTATTTAGAGCATCTAAAGCAGGCGTGGGATCACGCACAGCCAAATCACCCGCTATCAGAGCAAGACGTGACCATTACGGTACCAGCGTCGTTTGATCCTGCGGCGCGCGATCTGACTGCAGAAGCTGCGCGCAATGTGGGTTTTGTCCATCTTACCTTGTTGGAAGAACCTCAAGCGGCACTTTATAACTGGATCGACAACAGCAATGACAAATGGCGCGATGAAGTCACCGTAGGTGATATCGTGCTGGTGGTGGACATCGGCGGTGGCACCACTGACCTTTCTTTGGTGGAAGTGACCGAAGAAGAAGGCAATCTGACCCTCAAACGTATCGCTGTCGGAGAACACATTCTTCTGGGCGGTGACAACATGGATCTTGCCCTCGCCTACAGCTTGAAGATGAAACTGGCTCAGGAAGGCAAAGAACTGCAACCTTGGCAAGTACAAGCCATGACGCACGCTTGTCGTGACGCGAAAGAAGCGCTGCTCAATGATGCCGAACTGCAATCGGTACCGATTGTCGTGCCAAGCCGCGGTTCTAAGTTGCTCGGCGCAACACTGAAAACCGAGCTGACGCAGCAAGAAGTGCAGCAAATGCTCGTCGATGGCTTCTTCCCTAAAGTCGCTATCACCGAACACCCAGTACAACGTAACCGCGGTGCACTAACCCAGATGGGCCTGCCTTATGCACAAGACGCAGGCATCACTCGCCACATTGCAGCGTTCTTGTCGAAGCAAGCCAATGCCAACGGTGAAGCGGTACCTGCACAAGATTACAACCCGTTTGTTGGCGGAATGCCGGGCATGGCTCAACAAGCTGCTGTCGATTTCATCAAACCGACCGCGATTTTGTTCAATGGTGGTGTGCTGAAATCATCGCTATTGGCAGAACGTTTGGAAGAGACCATTAACGAATGGTTGCTTGACGCTGATGCAGAGATGGCAAAACGACTCACCGGCGTCGATTTGGATCTCGCGGTGGCGAGCGGCGCGGCTTACTATGGCGCAGTGCGTCGTGGTCAAGGTGTACGTATCCGCGGTGGTATTGCTTCAAGCTATTATGTCGGTATCGAGAGCGCAATGCCTGCCATTCCGGGTATGGCTCCTCCAATGGAAGCACTGTGTGTGGCTCCGTTTGGCATGGAAGAAGGCACCAGTGTCGACGTACCAAGCCAGCAGTTTGGTTTGATCATCGGCCAACCAGTGAACTTCCAATTCTTTGGCTCAACGGTTCGTCGCGACGATCTTGCAGGAACACATTTGGACCATTGGGGCCAAGATGAGCTTGAAGAGTTACCAGAAATTCAAGTAACGTTACCGGTTTCCGAAGGTCGCCGTGAAGGCGAAGTGGTGCCGGTGACATTGGCCTCACGCGTGACTGAACTTGGCACACTGTATTTAGAAGCGATTGCAGCGGACAATGGTCAAAAATGGCACGTGGAATTTGACGTGCGTGACGATGCCTCTCTGGCAGAATAATCGAACAAAACAAACGGCATCCGAAGGGTGCCGTTTTTAAATCAATCAAGGGTTTGTCATGGCATCTCCTCGCTATCTTGTCGGCATTGACTTAGGCACCACGAACACGGTGGTCGCGTTTTGCGAACTGACCGAGAACTTACAACAATCCAACGTCTCCCTTTTCGATATTGACCAGCTTATCGGCCCCGGTGAAGTGGTTCGTAAACCGCTGCTTCCCTCTTTTCGCTACCACCCTGCCAACGGGCAAATCGCGCCTGCCGATCTCACCTTACCGTGGGAAAACCAAAATGTGGCTGGCGACATTGCTAATGTGATCATTGGTGAATGGGCACGCGAATTGGGCGCGAAGGTGGAAGGGCGTCAGGTTTCGAGCGCTAAGAGCTGGCTTTCTCATCAAGCGGTTGATCGTCATTCAGAAATACTGCCTTGGGCCGGGGTCAGCGATGTTGAGAAAGTCTCCCCTGTTATTGCCAGTGCCAGTTACCTTAATCACATTCGCCAGGCATGGAATCATCGCCACCCGGGTAATCTGCTCGAAGAGCAAGAGGTGGTGGTCACCGTACCGGCATCATTTGATGAAACCGCACGTAAGCTGACCCTCGAAGCCGCTCAACTGGCAGGCTTAAGCCAAGTGCTTCTGCTCGAAGAGCCTCAAGCGGTTTGCTACGACTGGTACGCTCGCCACCAGCACAATGCCACAGAGTTATTAAAAGAAATCCCGCTGATTTTAGTGTGCGATGTCGGCGGCGGCACCACCGACTTAAGCTTGATTGAAGCAAAATTTAACCAAGATGCACTCGCCTTGGATCGCATCGGGGTTGGTGAACACCTCATGCTCGGCGGCGATAACCTAGATTTGGCCCTCGCGCATTTAGCGGAGCAGCGCTTTAATCAAAGCAAAAAACTCAATGCTGCCAGCCTCACCAAACTGATTCAACAAACACGCAAAGCCAAAGAGCAACTCCTCTCGAGTAAGGCACCGGAAGAAGTGAAGATCACCATGCTGGGCAGCGGTTCCAAACTGCTTGGCGGCACCAAGAGCATCGCTTTGAACAAACAGGAAGTTCATCAAATCGCCCTCGACGGCTTCTTCCCGCTTTCTGATTTTACTCAAACGCCGGATAAACGCCGCAGCGCCGTGGTCGAATTTGGTTTGCCTTATGTTGCCGATCCTGCAGTGAGCAAACACGTGGCCGAGTTTTTATCTCAGCACCAACAAGTCTCTCATGCTGCGTTAGGAGAGTCAGAGGGTGAGCAACCTGCCATTCCGGTAGGTCTGTTGTTGAACGGCGGCGTGTTTAACAGTGACCTCGTCACGGCGCGGATGACCGAGTTGCTCGGTCGCTGGCGCGGCGCGCCGGTTACCGTCCTTGATAACCCACATCCCGATTGGTCGGTGGCATTAGGGGCCGTGGCCTTTGCCAAAGCCCGTCGCGGTGCACAACTAAAAATCGGCGGCGGTTCTGCTCGGTCTTACTTTTTGCATCTGCAAGAAAAAAACAAAATGGGCAAAGCGCTCTGTTTGCTTGCAAAAGGCACCGAAGAAGGACAAGAAATTCGTCTCACTGGACGACGCTTCTCGCTCACCCTTGGTGAACCTGTACGCTTTAACCTACTTACTTCAACGCACGATGCCTTGTCGCACCATGTGGCGATTCAGAACGGCGTCATGGCGGACATCGACCCTGATATCTTCACCCCACTTCCCCCGTATATCGTTACATTGCAGGGGGAAGGCGCAGAATTAGAAGCAAACCAGAAAGAGCGTGTGGAAGTTCAACTCGCCTGTCAATTGACCGAAGTCGGCACCCTGAAGATGGAGTGCGTCAGTGTCGAAGAAGAGGACAAACGTTGGGCACTGGAGTTTGAAGTTCGCAACAAAAAAGCGGAAGAACAAGAACACGCCACACTTCACCCACGATTGAATGAGTGCAAAGAACTCATTACTCGCCTCTATAGTGGTAACAAGAAAAGTGGCGAAGGCAATGAAATCAAAGTATTAGCCAAAGAGCTTGAACGCAAACTTGGCAAGCGAGATGAATGGGACTTCACCACCCTACGCCACTTGTTTGATGCCTTTGCACAAGGCCGAAAACGTCGTCGCCGCTCTGAACAACACGAAAAAAACTGGCTGCGTTTAGCGGGCTTTTCTCTTCGCCCGGGTTTTGGTGATGCAACCGATTCTTGGCGTATCGAGCAAGTGTGGGGTCTCTACCAACAAGGAATCCAGTTCCAAAATCATCAAGGTTGGACCGATTGGTGGGTATTCTGGCGCCGTATTGCTGGTGGTTTGAACCAAGAGCAACAGGAAACGCTGCTTGCCGACATTGCCAAGTACTTGCACCCTGGCGCGATGAAAAACCCACAAACAGCAAAAGCCGCTCAAGATATGGGCTACGAAGCCATGGTTCGACTGGCCGCGTCTCTAGAGCATCTTGAAGTGGAAGACAAAGTTTTGCTAACCAGTTGGTTTTTGAGCAAAGCACTGAATCAAAACCAATTTGAACAAGCACACTGGTGGGCAATTGGCCGCTTAGCCTCTCGTACACCGCTCTACGCAAGCCAACATCGTGTCATTCCACGTGAGCAAGCGGAACAATGGTTACCGAAACTATTAGATCAAAACTGGCAAAAAGAACCGATGATCGCCTTCGCTGCGGTGATGATTTGTCGTAAAACAGGTGATCGTCTCTTTGATATCTCTGAAGATTTCCGCCAACAAGTGCTCACCAAACTGAAACAGAGCCGAGTGCCGGATGCGTGGATAAGCTTGGTCGAAGAGGTCAAAGAGCTTTCTGAAAGCGAGTCTAAACGCGTGTTTGGCGATGCACTCCCTAGCGGGTTGCGTCTAGTGACTCAGTAAACCAGCATTATTGAACCGCCCAATCAGCCAGCATCATGCTGGCTGATTGTTTTTCATCGTGCACCAACCAATTAGCATCGCCCTTTTTTCGCCTGTCCAGGAGGACAAAATGATTGGCTTTCCTCGTGGCTGGAACTCTTGTTCTTCAGTTTCACTTCCACATCTTTGTACTCCCCTTCAACGCTAGTCAATTGGCAGCCAGATAAAAATGCGCATAGACCTAGCGCAATCCATGTTTTTTTCATAGTTTTATAACCTCATGTTTTGTCGCAGACTTTACTGACTCTTGCTTTTAAAATGTCATTCGTTAGTCAACATATCGTTTGGCTTTGTTAGTCCTCGGTAAAAGCGCATAGAAAGGGAGATTGAGATTGTGAATCTAGAAAAATTTGACGACATCTATCAAAGAGCCGCTGAGCGCAAAGGTGGCGAAGCAAAGCTTGAAGCCCTTTTGTCCAAACCACTCACCCAAGCGCAAATTGCCGCCATTCCGGATGATCGTTGGCTCTCTGCTTTCAGTATGAAGATTTTCCAAAGTGGCATTTCTTGGAAAGTCGTGCGAAACAAGTGGCCAAATTTCGAAGAAGTCTTCTTTGATTTTAAAGTGGCACCTTTGTTGATGCTTTCTGATGAACAGTGGGATCTGAAAGCGGCGGATACGCGTATTATTCGCCATCACGCTAAGGTCAAATCCATTCAAGCGAATGCGCAAATGATGCACGAAGTGGGGTTGCAATACGGCTCATTTGGCCAAATGGTGGCGAACTGGCCGAAAGAAGAAATAACGGGACTATGGGCGTTTTTGAAAAAGCACGGCAGTCGACTCGGTGGTAACACCGGCCCTTACAGCCTACGTCAGCTTGGCGTCGATACCTTTATTTTATCTGGGGATGTAGAGGCGTACTTGCGCAGCTATAAAATCATTGAAGGCGGCAAAGAAACTAAGCGCTCGTTAGAAGCCGCAACGCTGGCCTTTACTCATTGGCAACAGCAAAGTGGACGCAGTCTCACGGAAATTAGCCAAGTTATCGCTTTTAGCTCGGGAGATAACCGCGTACAAAGTGCGATTGAAGAATAAATTATTGGGCAGGCACGTCAGCCTGATAAATCATTTCAAGGCAATCTTGCTTGTCGTTACTAAGGTTGGGGAACACCATCCACGACCTTAGTCTCCTTGCAGGTTGAAAGCCGGCCTTTTCTAACACACGCAGACTCGCCGTGTGCTCAATATGAGCATAGCTCCAGACCTTGTGGTATCCGCTTGCTTGTAATGCGTTCGCCATGGCTCGACACATTTCTGTCGCGTACCCCTGACCACTGTATGTACGGTTGAGGCCAAAGTGAATCTCTATTGCCGCTCCTTCCCGCTTAAGCACCATAATACCGATGGGTTGCTGGCTGGCTTTCAACACCACGCTCAGCACTCGCGTATCGGCCTGCGCGTCATACCTAAATGATCGCCAAAGTTCGATGCTTCTTAAGGTGACTTCGGGATTCGGGTGCGCGGCTCTGCCCAAGAACTTAGACGCCGCCACATCGGAAAAATACCCTTGATACAAGGGCCAGGCATCGCTTATCTCAGGCCAACGGATACTGAGGCGATCACTTTCAACTTCCACTGTTTATTTAAACTCCTTAAGTAACGCCATATCAGGCGCTTGTGACAGAAAACGGCTAACAATAAAGTCACCATTGGCGTTTTTGGCCTGATACATGTCTTCGTCGGCCAACTTCACCAGCTCCAATATTGAACTGCTCTGATCAGGATAACAACTGATACCAATACTCGGCGTTACTTGCAAGTGGTGGCCATGAAAGAGAATTGGCGCACTCATGTGTTCAGCAAACTGCTCCGCTTTACTTATTACACCGTCATAGCTCTTCAACAAATCGAGACAGACGACAAACTCATCTCCCCCTAGCCGGCCCAAGATATCCGAATGCCTAAAACAATCAACCATTCGTTCTGCTACGCGACACAGTATTTCATCGCCAGCATCATGTCCGTAAGTGTCGTTAATTTCCTTAAACTTGTTGAGATCAATAAACAACAGTGCCATTTTCAGCCCACTTCGGTTGGCTTTGATGGCTGCGTCTTCTAAAGCGGTCATAAATGCCCGTCGGTTCTTCAAACCCGTTAAGGGGTCACGCTCAGAAAGATAAACCAACTGTTCTTTTTGTGCTCTTAACTCGGTCGTTTGGCGCAGCACTTCCAACTCGAGTTGTTCTCTGGTCACGGTGATCTGCCTGAGTGAGGTTTTCATCGAATTAAAGCGATCGGCAACCACCACAAACTCTTCATCTATCCCTTTGCTACTGATACGGCTTTCTAAATCACCGTGACTTAGCTGGTTGAATCCCGACTGCAATACTGAACAACCTTTTTTAAAACGCTTCAAGATCAGGAAAGTCACAACACTGACCAACAGAGTAAAACACACCAGTGAGATGCCACTTTTAACGATGACACTGGTTAACTGCCCAAGCCGTTTTTCCAACACATTTCTTTGTAGAAATGAGAGTTCTTCGTCCATTGACAGCACAATCATGTTATATCGTGAGTGCAAAAGCTCTTTTGCCGCATAATTGGCGTTGCCGAGTGAGCGCTCATGAATCAGCAAGTCTTGAAAGGTTATGCACATTCGCTCCAAGTTGCTCATGGTGCGGTGAAAGCCAGATGTTTGTTGAATGTGTTCTGATAACTTTTGTTGTGCCACAAACAATTGCTCGTAGCTTTCCTCGTCTTGGTACTGAATAAACAAAGAGAGCTGATTTCTCAATTGTTCGAGGTTTGACTGAGTAAGGTTGATCACCGCCATCTCTTGCCTGATGCTATTTTGTTCTTCATAGACGTTAAACAAAGAGTGCGCGACAACCCCAACCACCAGCAAGGTGGAGAAAAAGAGCAGCGTCAGTTTTTGCGTTAATGAACTCATCCTTGCCACCCTTTAGTGCTGTATCGCACGCGATAACTGCGTTCGATCGATGAGTTTTCGGTAGTCGGGCATCTCACCCGCCACCAATCCATTTTCCAGCGCCCAACGAGCTTGGATCTGTAAGTTTGAAAGCAAGCTGTTACTCAACACCAAGCGAAATGTGTAGTCATCCCAAGTCCAAGACAACTGCCCAATCGGAATATCCAAATAACGCGCAACAATCTTCTGCGTCTCTATAGGATGCTCATGCATCCATTCTAGCGCTCGATCTAAGGCCACCAACACTTGCTTGTTCTCTTGAGGTGCGGATTCCAACGTGGACTTTAATGCCATAAGGTTAAAAGAAAGATGGTAGATACCGCGAATACTCAAATCGTGAATCTGGTGGGACTCTTCATTTTGTAGCTGGTAGCCGTAGGGTTCCCAAATAGAGATCGCGTCTACTTGATGATCCAGCAACGCAATACTCATTTCGTTGGGGGGAAGGTAATGCTTTTCTATGAAAATGTCTGGCGTGACGCTCGATTTGATCAACGCATCAAGATAATACTCACTGGAACTGGCTTTTATAACGCCGACCTTCTTACCATCGAGTTGACGAATTTGTTCGATGCCATTTTCTTTGAGAGTGAGTAACTTTAAATCATTGTCTGACTCCACAAAGCTCGCCAAAACAGCAAAATCATTTCGATCAAAGCTGGAAAACATGACTACCGATTCTGATGCCGTTGCATACTGAACCTCGCCATTAAACATCAGCTGGGCACATTTCACCCCACCATAACAAGGTAATATATCAACGCGTAGGGCTTCGGAATCAAGATAACCAAGCTCTTTGGCAATGATAAACGGGGCAGAAAGTGGCGTTTGAGACACCGCTATGGTGATCACTGAATCAGAGTCATAAAGAGGCTTTTGACTGCTCAGCCAAACAGCAGCCCCTACCGTTACTAACAGTAGTGTGACAAACAAACTTGCTCGGAACCGAACCAACATACTCGCCAACCAAATGAAATCAGACTCATATAATCATAGTCTGAATTTCACATAATACTAAATGGTTATTTTTTGTGCCTAAATGCATTTTTTAGTCACTTAATCATCAATTAAAACTGCAAAAGAAAAGCTTTGATTCACGTTCTAAAAATGTTGTTGATTCAAGTATGGTTTTTCTCAGATATGAAACGTGATGTTGATTAATCTGGTCTTACACTCCTATTTCGATACTTTTTAGGACGACTTATGGCCAAAGCGAAAGGCTTTACTCTCATCGAACTGGTGGTGACGCTGGTTATCATTGGTATTATTGCGGTTACCGCAGCAGCGCGATTTCTGGATATTCAGACGGACGCTCGTATTGCGGTGCTCCAAGGAGCGAGAACGGCACTAGAAACGGCCAATACGCAAGTCTACACCAAAGCCATTTTGCAAAACCAAGAGTCCATCAATGCGCAGTTGGCTCCGAATATCGATCTCGATGGGGATGGTCATCCCGATCTCATTGGCTATTTTGGCCTGATCAAATACGTGATTCCCGCACAAGATCTTGCAGGGCTCGACCCCAAACTCACAATCAATAAATGGTATGGTGTGGATAATCCAGCCGAACCCTATTTTTTAATTGGGTTTGCGAACAAGCCTGTGGGTCCTACGCATCGTTGCTACGTTGAAGTGTTTTACCCCGCCAGTGCGGGAGGTGATGTCACCTATCAATTGCAAACTGCGCACTGTTAAACCGCAAAAAGAATCGAAAAGAAAACACCCCAAAAGGCTCGGTGCCGTTTGGGGTGTTTTTGCTGAAAAGCGTTATTGAATGCTCAACTGAGAAAGCCGATACCAACCAGAGGCTTGCTTGCCATCATTAGCCAAGTTCAGCGGTAGCTCACCATGGCTATCAATCAATGCCACTTCAACGGCATAATCTCCACGTTCGAGATCATCAGGCAACGTTAAACTGGTTCTTGTCGCATGCTCTCCGGGTAACCATGTATTCACGTCATACTTAGATATCGCTGAAAACACGGTTTCTCCTTCACTGTTACGCAGACGATACGCCAAGTTACGGTGAACATAGGGAGGCGCCACGCCGTCGTTACTGAACAAGGTTTCAATAACCCAAGTGCTGCCCGCACTGAGCCACTGCTGGTGAGATAAACTTTTGATTCTCAATCGGTAGCCTAACTTGATCAACGCGTTATCCATCAGTGGGCGATACGCCTCTGGGATCGGTTTCGATTTGAGATTAAGCGAAGAAGCATGGTGTGCAATGGCCCAATCTAAGCTTGCCTGGACTTCCTCTAATGTGTATGCCTGAGCGCTTTGCCATTCCTGCATGGTACCGCAGGTTTCTAAGCTTATAGGCCCGTGTTGCCACGCCTCTTTAAACTGGCTGTCTTTTTGTTCGGCTTGCTGCAAACGATATGGATAGTCATCTTTCATATGACTCCAAGTCGTCGAGAAATGATGCCAATCTCCCCAACAATCGGCGCGCCACCCAGCCCCTTTACTCACCGCATAATTTAGGCTGTTCTCGCCGCTGATGAGCATGACTTTGGGGGTTTTGGGAAATGCTTGAAAGTGCAAATCCACAATATGATTGAGCGTTGCATCACTGTAACGCTGATGCAGTGGTGCTAGGTTAGCAAAATTGCTGTTGTGCCACTCACCCCAAGAGCCAACCATACCAATATCAACATGGCTGAGGTTAGGATTGCCATCGTAACGCTGACCAAACGCGTTCAACAGCTTCGCCATGTAACTCATGTATACGCTGTCTTCTAGGCTCGGAACGAAAGTGGAACCATCTTCACTCCAATCGCCCGCGATCCCTTTATTGATCAACCAGCTTGGGATTTTACTGCCAGTATAAGGCTCATCGGCGGTCATAAAGCGTATCGCAATCATCTTCGCAGGCGATTCCTGGCGATTTTCCGCCAAAATTCGATCGAGCTTATCAAAAGCATATTGCCCTTCAACTGGCTCTAACTCATTCCAATAAAAACGATAGTAATCAATACCCGCTTCTGGATATTGTGCCGTGCTCAGAGTCGCGCCCCAATTGTTATGAAACGTTTCGACCCCCATTCCGGGATTGCTGATTGGCCCTGATAATTCCGTTGGATAAACCGTCACACTCCCCTCGTCAACGGGATCCGCACTCTCAACAACGGAGTTCTCTGGTTTGTTTGCTCCGTTTTCCGCTTGGCCTTTTTTGGCATAGCAAGCGGTGACGGGCATGCTAATAAGCGAAGCCAATAAGAGCTGTTGGTAAAATCGACGTTTCATTCCGTACCTTTTCGTGTTGAGTATGAACTCGCTGACAACACTAGTGAATCAGACCTTTAAACCAGTCCCATATTCCTAGCGAGTAGTCTTTGAAGATATCAATCCCTAACGCTGACTTAAGCAGGTATAAAGCCAAGGCGGATAAGCCAAGCAAGGTCAACAATGCGATGACAACAAACGTCACCGTAAAAAAGTTGACCAATTTCGACTCTTCCGCTCGAACTTGTCCACGGCGGTCACGACCACAGAGGAGAACCAAATAGTAGCGCTTGCCAAACCAGGGCAAACTCTTACGAACATCAATCGAATGCCGAGCCACTAGGCCCATGGATTGCACCGCTTGTTCAATGTCGCGCTTCTGTTGCTCAGTTAAGCTCTCTGCCGTTTGCTTGTCCAGCGCATGGTAAAATTGTGCCACTGCCTTGTTGGCTTTTTTCGCATCCACGTTTATTTCTCCAACGCCTTCTGATAAACCGCAATGGTTTGATCCGCGATTTTATGCCAGTCGTATTTGGCCAAATAATCATGGTAATCCACGCTTTCAGCTTGCTCTGCTTGTTTTAATTTTTCCCCCAGCGCCACCACATCCCCCACTGGAAAATAGTTTTCTTGCGGCAACGCAACTTCAGCATTGGCGGGGATATCACTCACAACGGCTGGCAGCGAGTAAGACATGGCTTCAAGTAAGGCGATAGGCAACCCTTCATGATAAGACGGCATTACAAAGGCGCGCGCCTGAGAAAAGACGGCTTTTAGCTCATCACCATTTAAAAAACCCGTCATATAGACGTTTGGTGTGTTGCGTGCTTTTTCTTTTAGTTCGGCGCTGTACTTCGTTTCATGATCGGTATCTCCCACCAATACCAAAGGCAGAGCGGAACCAGACTGCGCATAGGCATCAATCAGATCATGGAACCCTTTTTCTTCAACAAAGCGCCCTACCGCAACAAAATACTCTTTCACCAGTAAGCCATGCTTGGTCATCACGTCTTGTACTTGCTGCTCATCAAGTTGTTCAGACGCTTCCACACCGTTATAAATCAGGTGGGCATCGTAACGATGGTATTTCTGCTGAATTAAGTCGTTAATCACATCCGAGATCACGATCACTTCATTTGACCAACGCACCGCGAGCTTTTCGCCAAGCATCAGAATTTTCTTCGCAAAACCACCCCATTTTTGGCGATCATAGTCAGGCCCATGGTGAGTAAAAACGACTTTCTTACCCAGTAAACGCAGCAGTGGCACCACTAAACCCGGACCAATGGCGTGAACATGTACCACTTGCGAGCGGTCCACCCAGGTCGATAGTGCCGCTAAGGTAGAATGGATGACGGCTTCCAACGATTTTTTCTTTGGCGCCCACACCGATTTCGTCTCCACCCCTTGATACTGGGAATGTCGATAATCGACATAAGGAGAGCGCGCCAGTACGCAGACTTGAGAATCGGATTGTTCGACAACTTGAGGATATAAATGCTGACAATGTGTTTCGACACCACCTAAAACATTGGGAATACCACGCGTACCCAATACGGTAATTTTTAATGTCATGCTTCTCACTTATTGATTAGATTTCGGTAAAGACTCATTAAGCTTTGTTGATGACGGGTCAACGAGTAACGCTGTTCTAATCGTCGACGCGCATTGTGGCCTAATTGAGCCGCCTTCTCTGGATGTTGGGCAAAAGTGTCCATTACCTCAGCCAAAGAAGTAGAGTTCCCTGCAACAAATAGATGCCCTTCGGTTCCCTCTCTTACCTGCTCTGGAATCCCTCCAATATTGGCTCCAATCACGGGTTTTCCATACGCCATCGCCTCAAGAACGGACATTGAACAGTTCTCGTAGCACTCTGACGGCACCACGATCGCACTGGCTTTTTTAATCAGTTGATGCAATGCATCGCCAGATTGAAAGCCCAGAAATTCGATCATGCTGTATTGCTGTTTTAACGTCTCATGCAGTGGGCCATCCCCCACCACTTTGAGCGGCAGCAAGCGTTGTGACTGTTGATAAGCAGCCGCCAGCGTTGCTATGCCTTTTTCCTGACTTAATCGTCCTAGATAGAGAAAATAACCGTCATCACTGACGTCGCTGCAATCGACGTTTTCATCGATGCCATTGACAATCACTTCAATGTGGTTTTCTGGTAACTTGCGGCGCAAGATGCTCGCAAGAAATTCGCTCGGAGAAATAATCACGTCAAGCGCACGATAATTTCCCGCTAAAGATTGATAGGTTGCTTCGAGTGAGAGCAACACACTTTTAAATAAGGATCCTTGTTGGCAACGGTAACGTGTCGCGTTCCAAACACTGCCATCTAGGCACGCTTCGCAAGTTTTACCTTGGCGATACATGGTGTAACTCGGGCAAGCAATTTTCGTATCGTGCGCCGTGAGTACCGTTTTGCAACCCGCAGATTTTGCCACTTTAATCAGCGAGGGTGTCAACTGATGGTAAATATTATGAAAATGTACGATTTGTGGTTTTTCTTGCTCAATCAGTGTTTTTAGCTTGGCACACGCATCACTGTTGTGAATAAACGCCCAAGCGGTCTTCAAACTACTGCTGATCCCATGCCCTTGGTGGTAGTCGACGTTGTCGACAAAAAAGTCACTGTATGAGGAAGTGAGGTTTTTCTCATGCTTCATGGCGAAATCGATGATCTCGAAACCCGCCGAATGAAGCAGCTCACGCTCTTGAAAAAACACCGTCTCAGCACCGCCTTTCAAAAAGAAGAACTTGTTAACCAACAATATTTTCATGCCTGCTCTCCTTTCGTTACGGTATTTTGCGGTGCTTGATGTGGATCGTTGTGAGAGGAAAACAACCCTCGAACCAACCCCGCCGAAAAGACAGTTAGGTTGATCACGCTTTGCGCCGCATCGCGCAAAGAACGATTTTTGACCGCTTTAAGCAGGAAAAAAGCGCCAAGCGGCATGAGCGCCGCCACAATGACCACAGGCTTCAACGAACACAGTGATGCCAGCAGTAAGCCGAGATAGAGAGTGAATATCGCTTCGTTTTTAACGGTATGCAGGGCATCACGGAAATGCGCTTTCCTCCAAGCGCTTCTCAACAGCTCACCCGGCGCAAACAAATACTGGCTACGCCAGCGATATTTGAGCAATTGCCAAGTGGAGAGATCATAAGAAGTGTGGTGAAAATAAGGCTGCGCTAAGCGATGCAGCTTATAGCCTGCGTGCTTCAAACGCATGCCCAACTCGGCTTCTTCATACGCGTGTAAGTTACGGTTAGTGAGATAACCGATCTCATCAATGGCACTTTTACGATAAAGGCCACCTCCACCAAGATGCGTACAATCCCCCAGAGGGTAGATTTTGTGTAGGCGCTGCTTGCGTGATTTGAATTCGTAGCTAACGGCATCATCCATCTCAACCATACCAGCCACACCAGCATAACTAGGATGAGAGCGTAAAAAACCAACACCCGCTTCAATAAAGCCCGGAGCCAGCTCCATATCACCATCCATCAAGAGCAGAAATTGACCTTTGGCATGGAGATAACCCAGTTGATGGCCCACACCACAACAACGCTCATTTTCATTCACTAGGCTGACAACGGTTGCGCCATTGGCTAACGCGATAGAGGGTGTTTCATCGGTAGAAAGGCTGTCCGCCACCAGAATCTCGTGAGGAAAAGCAGCAAGGTTTTGGCGAATACTGTCGATCGTGTTCGCGATACCTTGCTGTTCATTATAGGTTTTAATAATGACACTGATTAATGGCTTAATGGTCATATCTCACTCTTTTTATTGATCATTCTGTGTTATCTAGCTGCGTATTACGCTTCACGACCCATCGCAAACTCACAATGGGTTACTTGCTGCCTGACCGATTGGCGAATCACCACCACCGCGCCTAGCGCGAAGTAAAATAGAAACTGCAACATAGGGACTAACATTAAGATTTGGCTATAAGGCAGGCTGAGCAGCACAGCGATAATGAACGCGATAAACGCCGGTTGCGACGCCAGCAATCGTCGGTCTTCATCGTTGATTGATTCGATATCGAGTTGCGGTGTTGGCAAGGCAACCCATACGATGGTGCCCACAACCGCAACAAACAGCAGTAAACCAGCTAGCCCGAGCTCCCAAAGCATCATGCTTAGCGAGGTGGAATCCAGCAGAACATTGAACACCTGATTCAAAAAACCCGGCGCAACTGAGCTGCCGTGGTTGGTGGCATTGAGGCCGTAGCCAAACCATTGGCTTGGCCAGCCATACAAATCGCTGTTTTCTTGCCAAAAGAACAAGGTGGTCATTCGCCCCAACTCACCAGAAGGCATGATGTAATGAGGATCAAACGCGTAGGAGAGAGAGTCGATGAACACCATCAATGCCCCTTTGCTTGGGTCACCACCAAATGCCGACGCATAAGAGGCAGCCAACACCAATACCGCAATCGTGATCAGAGCCAACATCCCGAAGAGGATAATCAACACCATTTTTAGCCCGTATCGGCGCATGCCTTTCAAATAGCTGGGAGCAAACCACGTAAAAGCCAAAAGCAGAGGCGAAATAAGAATGACAAACTTAATTTCGCCCAATACGCAAACTGCAAACGCAGCAATGATGTGTAACAGCGTGCTGCGCTTCGTCGCCACGCCATGTTTATATTCAGACAATTTGAGCAACATGATGAGCAGACAAAACAGCCCCAGAGCGGCGGTGTTTCCGCCCCCTAGTGGATCACCACCAAACGTGCCCACCACAGAGTCCCACTTTTCGTACTCTCCCATCACCGCAACACGTTTTGGCACCATGACCAAAACCTGATAAGCAATCACCGGAAACTGCAGATAGAAAATCCAGTACAGCGTTTGAGTCACACGGTAGATCTGTGATTCGCGGCAAAAGCCAAGTAATAAGCACAGTGTTATCAGCGCCAGCGACAACTCATTTTTAAAGCCCACAATGGTGACGGTCACGCCGTTTTGCAACACGGTCGAAAGCAGTGCCAAGACAAACAGAGCCACCAGACCGAACAAGATGAGCTGCTCTTGTGTATCAAGCGAAAACTGGCTGAAACGTGTTTGCATCATCAATAAAATGACCATCACACAGGCCAAAATAAATGGCAGCCACAGCACCGAACCGATGCCCGTGAAGTACTGTACTAAACCGCACACCACTAGGGTTATCCAGGCGAGCCCTTGTAAGTAAAAGCCATTATTGAGCGTCACGCAGCACCTCGCTATCACTCATACTACGCGCTCGCTTGTTCACCGTGAGATAAATAAAGCCGTAACGCAAGGCAGATAAAGCGGCAAAGGCGATAATCGACGCTTCATAGCTGGCCGACCAATACGGCATGAGGACGAACGCCACCATCACCACGGCAAACTGCTCACACTGAATTCGGAAAAAATACCTCGGAGAACCAAACACCAGCTCCACTACGGTCAACGGACAAATCGCCAGAGCAGTGAACAGATACGGCAACATGTATTGTGAGGTAGGAACGGAGTCCAGCCATTCTTGGCTGACCCATTGCTGTGCGGTGGCAAACTGCATCACCAACGGATAAAACAGGTAAACCCCAGCGGTTGCCGCAATCCCCATCATAAGCAGCAGTTGTCTTACCTTGAGAAACTCTGGGTAATTAAAGCGTTGGTGACGAAAATCCACCGACCACTTTGAAAAAATCGAGTTGCGTACGGCGTTGCCAATAATCACCACCGGAGACAAACAGAAGCGACTCACTACCGCAAAGTAACCCGCGATCAGCGGAGAAAACCAATAAGTAATCAATACGATGGGAAGATTACCGTTGACCATCACCATGACTTCCGCACTGCCAATGCCAGCAATATGCTGACGATGCTCGCACAAAAAGCGCCAATTAGACGCCCAAGAGAAATGGCGAAGTTGGATGCGTTTAAATGGAATGGAATAGAGAAGCCACAGCGCAATCAGCACCAATAACGCCGCTGTCCACGCCAAGTAGATCTCTGCTGGCTCACGAGAAAAGTAAACACACAAGGCGACCAATACCGAAACCATCAGTCTTTGTGTCGCGAGCAGCGTGATCTTCTCATCGCGCATCAGCAGGTTTTCAGAAATCAAAATCCACGCATGGGCCAAGGTTAAACCATAGACCCAAAGCAAAGATTGCTCGAAAAGCGCGACCACAACCACCGCATAGGGCAATGCCAACACGCTGGTTTGCATAAAGCAAAACACCACATTTTGCCCTAATTGCTCGGATGACTGCTTTGGCAGCAGCAATTGCGAAGCAAAGGTCGCAATCTGCGCGCCAATCAGCACAATACTATAGGTCAGTGCGTATTGCCCTACTTCCGCCATGTCGTAGCGGTGCGAAATCAACCAAATGGAAAACGCACCAATGACTTGCGAAATAATGGATGAGCCTGCGACCGTGGTGATGCTTTTCAACAAACTCATGCTATTGACCTAGGTTATCGAGTGCCGACAATGCCCCATGCGTCACAAAGGCGAGCGACTCTTCGCTGATCAGTTCATCGGCATTCACGCGATTAAGCACCCCACCTAACAAACCGACTCCCTCTTGCTCAAGCTTGGCAAGATCATGACGAATGGCCGTCGCCTGACGCGTATCGGCTTGAATCACCACCAACACTTGGTCTAGCCATTTAGTGATCAACTGTGCATCTTTGTTTTCATGCAGGCTGGGTAAGTTCACCACCACACGGTCGTAATGGAGTGCGAGCTGCTCAAAAGCGTGCTTGGCTCCTTCCCGGCCAAGCAATAGCAACGGAGATTGAGTCAGCACCCCTCGTGGTAACCAATCGCCGCCCTGCTCCATTGGCTGAACAAAGTCAGACAAGGTCAGCGTTGTTGTTTGTTGCTCTGCGTCCAACCATTGCGCAAAACCTGTTGCCACAACGGATTCCTGCTCTGATTGAGATTCAAACGGCAACGAGAGCCCCGTTTGGGTGCGATAATCGAGGTCCACCAGCAAGGTTCGATGGTTTGCCGCAAGGCTTTGCGCCATTAACTGAGCCACCAAGCTCGCCCCTTCGCCCTCACAACTGGCAACCACACCTAAGGTTCGAGCATTCGGTGCTTTCAGTAACACCGCGCTGTTAATGCCGTGAATGGTTTCCATCGCTTGCTGATTGCTGGCAATCAGTTTTGCCAAAGCCGAGCGTTCAACCCCCTCAGCAAACTCCGGTAAATCCGCTAATGGCACAAGGCCAAGTTTACTAGGCAACTGGGCCAGTGTGCTGACCGTTTGGTTCATGGCGGTGCGCACAATTACAAACAACAAAGCGATCATCAGTGAGAGTACAAACACCATCACCAGCAACAGTTTTTTGTTTGGCTTTTGTGGACGCTCCGCTGCAACCGCAGGGTCGTAAATCAGCGCATCGGGTTCACGATACTGCGCAGTGAGCGACTGCTCTTTGCTGCGTAAAAACAGGCTCTTATAAAGATCTTCTGTCTTTTGCAAATCCAGCTTCATGCTCTCGTACTGGTCACGTTTGGCCACCAAGGTGCGGAACCGTTTTTTCTGCTCGTTGAGCAGAGCTTTGTAGCGATTCTCTTTGGTGAGCGCCGCTTGGTACTGTTTGTACAAGCCATCTTTTAACTCATTCAGCAGGTTCTTAGTTTGGCCTTCGATCGCTTGAATTTGCGCTTTGGCTTCCAGCACCTTGTTATGCTTAGGACCGTATTTATTTTGCAAATCGTAGAGTTTACGTTTCGCTTGAATCATAGCGATACGCAAATCTTGCAACTGTGGGTGACTTGAGATTTCCGGAATCGCGGCAATGTCATCCAGCGGTGCATCGATATTGTTGAGCACGATTTCATACTGCGCTTGAGCTGCCAAACGACGCTCTTTCGCATCAGCCAGTTTGTTGGTAGTGATGCCCAACTCTTCCGTTTCAAAGCCATCAATGCCACGAAAAGTGAGCAAGCCCTCTTTGTCGAGGAAGCGCTCCATCTCTTTCTTTTTTGCTGAAACTTGTTCACGCAACTCCGCCATTTGGCTTTCATTCCACTGTTGAGCACTTTGCGTTTTTGCCATTTTTTGCTCAACGCTGTAGTCAATGAAACCCTGCGCAACAGCGTTTGCAATGCGCGCCGCTTCTGCGGCGTCTGGCGATTCATAAGAGACATAAACCAATTGCGTCAAACGCACCGGCGTGAACGTAAGCCCTTTACGCAATGTTTTGATCGCGTTGTCCATACGCTGCTGCTCTGGCAACTGCCAGGTCAAGGGCGACTCTGAGATTATCTTGTCGCGATTGTATTGACTGTTTTCGTCGAGATTAAGCTGCTTTACCACACGCTCAAGCACCACGCGAGACTGCATCAGGTTCAGTTGCGTTTCGTAATACTGAGCACGAGTTGAATCATAGCCATCAACCTGCTCAATCGGCGTGGCGTTGTCAGCTTGTGCTTTGAGCAATACCGCCGCGGTCGAGATGTACTTTGACTCCATCGACATGATCAAAGGCACGCAGGCTCCGGTGACCAGCGCCGTAAAAAGCACTATTTTTAATCCATTCTTTTTCAACGCTTTAAGAAACGGCGTGAAATCGATACTGTTTTCAACTTTCTTGCCGCGCGCGACCATTCCTGCTGCCATATTAGAAAAAGCTCTGTTCTACAATTACAGTGTCACCCGGGTTCACAGGGTGCGTGAGTTCAACATCTTCAATCAGCTCCAAAGTCGAGCCTGAACGGATATTGATATCGCCTTTGTCGGCGCGATCGGTAAAGCCACCCGCCATGGCGATGGCCTGTTCAACGGTTAAACGAGGCTGGTATTCATAGCCATTTGGCTGTTCAACCTCGCCAGAGATATAGAACAAGCGAAATGACTCAAGATTGACCGTTACCATCGGATTAAGAAGGTAATCTCCGCGCAGACGGTTTTCGATCTCGGTTTCAATCTCGCTCGGCGTTCTGCCAGTTAGCTTCACTTCACCAATGTATGGGAAGTTCACTAGGCCAGCTTTGCCAATTTTCAGTTTCATCGATAAATCGTCTTCACCATAAACGATGATCTCGATTTTATCGCCAGTGCCTAAGTGGTAATCATCCAACGATGCATCGCGCTGTTCTTTCTGAGTCATTTGAGGAGACGAGGGAGCGTCTAACGTTTCCGCCATCCCTTGCCCAAGCCATAACAGACTGAATATTAAAAGAAGTACTCTTTGCATCTTTCCAAACCTTTTTATATCTGCAACTTCAACTGCAATTCGATGAACGACTGGTCGTATCCTAATTGGCGCTCGACCCATTCACTTGATCCGTTGCCGCCAATGTTGAAACGGTCAACGTCTTCGTTCGAGTCCATTCCATTCCACTGATAATTCATCTCCAAACGAACCGATGGTCTAAAGTCGTAACCTAACGACACTTTGACCATCTGCGTTTCATCTCGGCGGTCATTGTTAGCCATGCGATAATCTTCGGTTTCATAGCCATATTCAATTCGCGATGACAGGCGTTTCACCCACCATTGATGCTGCCAAGCAACGCCGTAGTGACTATTGAGGATGTAGCCCCCTTCCTCACTCGGATCTTTGACGCGTTGCCACGTATACAAAGTAAACATTGAATGTTTCACTGGTCGCCAATTGGCTTCCACATCCCAGTTAACCCCTCGAAACGTCTCTGCTTCACCGTTATTCGGGAAGCTTTTTTGCAGCAATGCTGTCTCCGCTTCCAAGGTCGTTTTGCCAGTCAGCTCGGTTTTTACGCCAAACAGCAAGTAGTACTCATTGCTGTTTTTTCTCTCGTTTTCTTCATAATGTCGTTGATTGGTGATGAAGCTATACCGAAAGCGGCTATGACTGCTCATTTGGTCAAACAAATCCACCACTAAGCTGTCTTCACGCCACTGCTGCTCTTCAACGTAACGGAGAAAATTCGCATTGGCTTTTGCAATATCGTTGGTATCACGAAAGCTAAGCTGCTTGCTCTGCAACATCACTTCCAACTTGCCGCGACCTTGCAATGCGCCGTAGCTGTAGCGCAAACTGGTATCAAACATGCTATTTCTCAGGCCGTGCTGAGAAAATCCGTATTGTTCAAACTGACTTTCGCTAAACCCTTGCGTGAGTTCATCACCCCGCTCTTCTTGATCGTAGGTTTGTGCGATATTCCATGTTAGCCCGTGTTTTTGGCCAAAACGCCATGCTCCTTCAAACTGCAGAAAATGCCGTGCATAATCGTCAGCCGGCGAATCGCCGTATTGGCGGTATTCTCCGCTGTAGGCCAACAAATAACGGTCTTCCCCTCGCACACCAATCGCCTGAAGATAAGGCGCTAATTGAACATAGTCAGATTGCTGCGCCTGCTGATCATCTGTTTGATACGTCACATTGTCATTTGAGCCGTAGCTCGCAGCGAGCTGTGACTGAAAATCGATGCCTGCAATGCCAATATGCGATTTCGGTGTTAACTCTGCATTGACTGGCAAACAAACGAGCAACCCGAAGATGGCACTAGTAAGCTGTCTCACTAACAAAGCCTTTGAATACCGTCATGAAAATAATTTTGATATCCAACCACAGACTCCAGTTTTGCATGTACTGAATATCGTATTGGATTCGCTTTTCCATTTTATCGACCGTTTCGGTTTCGCCACGGTATCCATTGATTTGTGCCCACCCCGTGATGCCAGGCTTAATTTTGTGTCTGATCATGTAATTATCGACCAACACTCGATATTCTTCATTGTGAGCAACCGCGTGTGGTCGCGGCCCCACAATCGACATCGAGCCTTGCAGTACGTTAATAAACTGCGGCAGTTCGTCTAGTGAGGTTCGGCGGATAAAAGCGCCAAATTTGGTCACGCGAGGATCATTCTTGGTGGCTTGCGTCACTACCGCATCATTTTCCATCACGCGCATTGAACGAAACTTCCACACTTTGATTTTTTTACCACCAAGGCCATAGCGGTCTTGCTTAAACAGTACCGGGCCTGGAGAGCTTAGCTTCACACCAATGGCAACAGCAACCAGTACAGGCAAAATCAAAAGGGTGATCAGCGAACCAATGACGAGGTCTTCGACACGTTTGAAAAACGCCCCCACCCCATCAAAAGGCGATCCAAAGACGCTGAAGGTTTGCACACCACCTACCGATTTCACCTTGGAAACCGACAAGTTATAGGTATAAAGATCTGGCACCAGATACGTATCCACGGTGCTGTCAGACAATGCATTGAGATAATTGCGGATGCGATCTTTGGCCACCATGGGCAACGCTATGTACACTTCGTCCAGCTTGCGTTCTCGGGCAAGCTCTAACGCAACGTCAACTTTGCCCTTATACGGCGCCTGCGTTAAATAACCAAAGCGTTCTTCCTCTCTGTCATCATAAAACGCCAGCTCAATATCATTTTCGTTGTAGTCTCGCACTAATGAGCTGGAAATCGCCAATCCCGCAGGCGTAAGGCCAATGATCGCAATGCGTTTTTTACGATTAGCCAGCTTGATCACCGCTCGCACAACGGAAATGATTGAAATTCGGAAAAGGCTCAAGAACGCCAACACCAGTACATACCAGTAGTTCAACAATGTTGGATTCAGGTTTGTGATGGAAACGCCTTTTAGCCCCCAAAAACCAAATCGCACGAACACCATCATAAAAGCAGACAGGAGTATCACAACGCACAGTCTGGCCAGCGAAGCACGCACTCGGCGTATACGAGAACGCGAGTAGAGGCCCAGATATTCACCACCAAGCAGAAAGATAATCGAAAAGATAAATCCTGCGGTGACATCAATGGCGGTTTCCTCTTCCCCGAGCAAAGCAATGAAGATGAAGAGTGAAAAGTTGATGAGAAGGAAGTCGGCTATTTTCAATAAAGTAGCGTATCCATCATCGGCAAACTTTAGTGCTTTATTTGAAGTCATTACGAGAACCTATCTACAACCTTGAAACACATAGACCTTGTTAAAAAACACAAGTCGATATTGATACGAATGATTGTTTGGATGAGAAAAACCGGTCGCAATGTACATAAATTTGACACCAACACTGTCAAGAAGTTGTCAAAACGAATTTTCAAATAGTCGACATTGATCACCCAAATAAGTAACAACACCAAAGCATTCGTCACACTAATGAGACATTGCAAACTCAGAGGCATATTACCGAGCACGAGCGAAGAATGCGAGGAGAGATGATGTAAATCGTTGAATACATCAGATTTTTAGATCTTATGGTTGGTAACAAAAACACCGAATAAAAAGGCGATTCAGAGAAATCGCAGCACGCCACCCCATAATAGCGAGGCGTTGGACAATTGCGTCTTTGACTTTGATTGCCTGTCTAAATACAAACTAATCACTTTGGATCAAGCATTTTTTCGACGAACATCACGTAGTGACGGGTAGATCATAAAACTATCAATACGTGTTGCAAAATTGTTATCACTCAGAATAATGCACAATGTTACAAAAAAGTAACAACACAACATCAGATAATAATTATTCGTTTCTATTAAAGAACAGACAGGATACACAATGGTAAAAAATGTAATGCTGGCCATGTTAGGCAGTACTGTGGCGTTCAACGCTTCAGCAGCCGGCTTGGATGAAAAAATCAACGAGGTCGTGGCACCTATCGTCAACCCCTTTGTTGGAATGATCTTCTCGACCATTCCATTCCCTTTTTCTGACGTACAGGTTCCTTGGATTGTATTGTGGCTCGTCGTTGCTGCGACGTTTTTCACTTTTTATCTCGGCTTCATTAACGTACGCGGTTTTAAACACGCGATTGATCTGGTTTCAGGCAAATACTCTGATCCTAAAGCCAAAGACCAAGGTGAAGTTTCTCACTTTCAAGCCTTGACCACTGCCCTTTCCGGTACGGTTGGCCTTGGTAACATTGCCGGTGTTGCCGTCGCGGTCTCTATCGGGGGTGCTGGTGCCACATTCTGGATGATACTGGCAGGCCTACTGGGCATGTCCAGTAAGTTTGTTGAATGTGCACTGGGCGTGAAATACCGCAATACCAACCCAGACGGTTCAGTGTCGGGTGGTCCTATGTACTACCTCAGCAAAGGTCTCGCCGATCGCGGTAACGCGGCGTTTGGTCGAACTCTTGCAGTGCTCTTCTCCGTTTTTGCCATTGGGGGTGCTTTGGGTGGCGGTAACATGTTCCAAGCCAACCAAGCGTTTAAGCAAGTGGTTGAAGTGACGGGCGGAGCATCTTCATTCCTTGCTGACAAAGGCTGGCTATTTGGTTTGATCCTCGCCGCCATCGTCGGCGTCGTGATCATCGGTGGTATCAAATCGATCGCAAAAGTGACCGAGAAAGTGGTGCCATTTATGGCGGGTATCTATGTCGGTACTGCTCTGATCATCATCGGCATGAACTTCGATCGCATCGACGACGCATTCGCGGCGATTTTCAATGGCGCCTTTACTGGCGAAGGCATCACTGGCGGTGTGATTGGTGTATTGATTCAAGGCTTTAAACGTGCGGCATTCTCGAATGAAGCAGGTGTGGGTTCAGCGGCCATCGCACACGCAGCGGTAAAAACCAAAGAGCCGATGTCTGAAGGTTTTGTTTCGCTCCTTGAACCTTTCATCGATACCGTCGTGATTTGTACTATGACCGCCTTGGTGATCATCATTACTGGTTACTTGGATAACGGCTCTGGTCTCGCGGGTGTTGAACTGACGTCTGCCGCTTTTGGTAGCGCCATTAGTTGGTTCCCATACATCCTGGCGATCGCAGTAGTGTTGTTCGCGTTTTCAACGATGATTTCATGGTCATACTACGGCTTGAAAGCATGGACTTACCTATTCGGTGAAAGCAAGACTGCAGAGCTGATTTTCAAAATTAAATTCTGCATGTTTGTGGTGATTGGCTCTGCGATGAACCTAGGCCCAGTGATTGATTTCTCTGACGCGATGATCTTTGCCATGGCATTGGTGAACATTGTTGGCCTGTACATTCTTGTACCTGAAGTTAAACGCGATATGAAAGATTATCTAGCGCGCCTACAAGCAGGCAAAGTCTACAAAGTACAGCAGCAAAATATCGAAGAACCGACACAAGCGTAACTGTTGGATACTCTCTTTAAAAAACAGCAACTTCGGTTGCTGTTTTTATCCATGAATCAAAATATGACGATCCACCAACATCCTCTCCTTCGATGGTTAATAATGATGAACTTCATCACAAGATAACGCTCGCGGCACTACTTTGTGCCGTTTTTTCAAGAGTTCAAAAAATCATCTTGTAATTCTATTCAGACGACGAATAATTGAACATTCCCGATAGGCTTTTTCTCTCTCATACCAGACGTTGAGCGCTCACTTGCGTGCTTATGTCGTCCGGTAACTCGTATTTGTCACCTCGGTGTCAATACCACACACGATCTCAAATCGCATCTCATCGGGTCTTTACTATTCAACATAACAAAACTCCGCGATGAGAAAGTAGTATCACTCTCATCCAACGAGCAACAAACTCTCTTTACAACGTTTGCGGTAACATGAGGCTCACGCCTCGGCATAACGTGAAGCGCGCTCTTCGCAACATGTTTCTCCGTCGTTAGTTCAAGAGACGTCACAATCAGTGCAGGAGGCTTAAGTGAAAATATTCTGGAATTTAAGGTGGTTTTTCAAACTCAGGTGGAAGCACTACTGTGGTTCTATTCTGCTTTTTATGCTCATCTCTGCGATGCAACTGGTAACGCCCAAAGCAGTGGGTCACATCGTTGACGGTATCGTCGCTAATACCATGTCCACCACTGAAATACTGCAGTGGTTTGCTGGTTTAACTCTGATTATGTTCGCCATCTATGGCTGCCGAGTGTTGTGGCGAGTGTGGCTATTTGGCGCCAGCATTGAGCTTGGCAGCATTTTGCGAAATCGTCTCTACCATCATTTATCGAAACAGCCCCCCCGATTCTTTGAACGCTACAAAACTGGCGATCTCATGGCTCGTGGCACCAACGACGTAAAAAATGTCGTCGTGACCGCGGGTGAAGGCGTGTTAACTGCAGCGGATTCGCTGATCACTGGAATTGCGGTGTTGATCATCATGGTGACGCAAATCAGTTGGAAGTTGACGGTGATGGCGTTGCTACCAATGCCGTTTTTGGCGATCACCATCTTTTACATTGTGCGCATTTTGCATCAGCGTTTTCGCATCGCTCAAGAGGCATTCTCTGAGCTTTCCGATCTGACTCAAGAGTCTCTCAATGGTGTGAGAATGCTCAGAGCCTTTGGTTTAGAAGAGCAAGAGCAAAAACGATTCGAGCAGATGGTTGATGACACAGGCAACAAGAACATTGCGGTTGCACGTGTTGATGCGCGTTTTGACCCAGCCATTCAACTCTCTATCGGCCTTTCTTTTTTCTTAAGCATCAGCGTTGGAGCCTATCTCGTTCACCAGAAAGCGATCACGTTAGGCGATCTCACTGCCTTTACTATGTATTTAGGCTTGATGATTTGGCCAATGCTGGCGTTTGCTTTCCTATTCAACATTCTTGAACGTGGCTCCGCTGCGTGGAATCGCCTCGAGGAAATTTTCCAACAAGAGCCAGAAATTAAAAGTGGGGATTTGCCATTAACAAAAAATGCTCAGTCACTTGCGATCGAGATTGACAACTATCACTGGAATGCAGACTTGCCCGCCGCGCTTTCTCAGTGCCACATTACCTTGCAGCCTGGCGCAATGCTTGGTATCGCGGGGCCCGTTGGCAGCGGTAAATCAACCTTGATTGCCTTGCTGCTTCGTCAACAAGAGCTGAAACAGGGCGATATTCGCTACGGTGATATCTCGCTCAAACAAGCAAACCTTGAGCAGTGGCGCGAGAAATTTGCCGTTGTGAGTCAAACACCCTTTCTGTTTTCGTGCTCTATCTATGACAACATCGCGTTAGGAAAGCCAGACGCAAGCCAACAAGAAGTGCATCAAGCGGCCAAATTCGCCTGTATTCACGATGACATTTTGAAGTTCCCAGACGGCTACGACACTGAAGTTGGAGAGAAAGGGATTACGTTGTCCGGCGGGCAAAAACAGCGAATTGCTATAGCCCGAGCTATGCTGCTCAACGCTGAAATTCTTATTCTCGACGATGCACTTTCAGCAGTAGATGGACGAACCGAGCACGAAATTTTACGTAACCTTGAACAGTTCTATCGTCACCAATCATTGATTGTGATTGCCCACCGACTGACAGCGTTAGAACAAGCCAATGAAATTGTGGTGTTAAATCACGGACACATTGCCGAGCGAGGTGATCATGCCAGTTTGATTTGCGCACAAGGTTGGTATGCAGAAATGTATCAATATCAACAACTCGAACAAGCAATGGAGGAGGCAAACTCATGAAAAAGACCGCGTTGAAACGCTTATTTGCTTATCCATTGGCGCAACCCAAACCCATGATGACGGGTTTAGTCTTTTTGTTGATTGCGGCCATCAGCAATGCGGGGGGCCCTTGGCTTATCCAACACTTTATTGATGAGCACATTACCAAAGACAATTACACTCAACAGACACTTGTCTTGCTGGCTAGTGGCTATATTGGCCTGCTGCTTTGCTCAGCTTTGTTTCAATATCTTCAAGGTTTGCAATTTAACATTGTCGCGACAGGCATCATTAAAACCATTCGCAAGCAAGCCTTTCATCGTGTGATCAAGCAACCTTTGTCGGCTTTTGATTACACCCCTACTGGCAAGTTGGTCTCAAGACTCACCAACGACACGGAATCTCTGCAGCAGTTCTACGAGCTGTTGATCGCCTCCGTGGTGAAGAACCTCGTGATGATCTTAGTGATGCTGGGCGTTATGCTGATTTTGAGCTGGCAGCTAACGTTGGTGGTCTTGGTTTTGCTGCCCGTTGTGGTTGGTTTTATGGTGCTATTTCAAAAGCTCAGCACCCATGCATACCGAGTGATGCGTGACTTGCTTACCGACATCAATGGCAACATGAGCGAATCGATCCAAGGGATGAGCGTGATCCAACTGATGCGCCAAGAAAAACGCTTTAACCAACAGTTTAATCAACTGACCGAGCAACATTTCAATGCGGGTCGTAAAGTCATCAAGCTAAATGGCATTTTACTTCGACCCTTGATGGATTTATTGGCGGGCATCGCTTTGCTCACCCTCGTTGCCATTTTCGGTTTCAGTGGTACCGAGCTCATTGGTGTTGGCGTACTGTACGCGTTTATCAGCTACCTTGGCCGTATTACTGAACCCTTAATAGAAATGACGCAACAACTAGCGCTACTGCAACAAGCTTTAGTGGCCAGCGAACGCATTTTTGAAATGATGGATGCACCGGAACAAAGCTATGGTAATGATCAGCAGCCACTTAAAAGTGGTTCCATCGCCATAGAGCAACTGAGCTTTAGCTACGATGGTAAGCAGCAGGTATTGAAACAGATCGACATTAACGTGGAACACCAGCAATTCGTCGCTTTGGTCGGTCACACGGGTAGCGGAAAAAGTACGCTCGCTTCGCTATTGATGGGCTTCTACCCAGTAAGCCAAGGCAAACTGAAACTGGATGGGCGCCCTATTGCGTCATTGGCAAAATCGGTGCTGCGAAAAGACGTGGCGATGGTTCAACAAGATCCACATATTCTGCCAACCTCGGTCAGAGAAAATATTGCCTTGGGACGAGAAGTCTCAGACGACATCATTTGGCAATCTTTAGAACAAGTTGGTTTGGCTGAGCAGATCAAACGCTACCCTCAATTGCTGGACACCCAACTGGGCCAAGGAGAAACCAACCTCTCTGCTGGACAAAAACAGTTGTTGGCCATGGCCCGAGTGCTTATCGCTAAGCCGAAAATTTTAATCCTCGACGAAGCAACGGCAAACATCGATTCAGGCACTGAGGCGCTGATACAGCGCAGTTTGAATGCACTACGCCATGATATGACGCTAGTGGTGATTGCACACCGCCTTTCCACCATCATGGAGGCCGACAAAATTGTGGTTTTACACCACGGAGATTTGGTTGAAATGGGCAGCCACAAACAGCTGCTTGCACAGCAAGGGCGATACGCACAGATGTACCAGTTGCAACAAGCAGGCCAGCATATCAAGGAAATTGAACAGCAGGAGGAACTGGAACAAGCCAGCTAACCCCGCTTTTTCGCACTTGATGCACACACAAGCCGTGCCAGAATCTAAGGCACGGCTTATCCTTACGTTAATTCCACGTGATTTCTTAATAAATTTACAATTTACCCCTAGGGTAGAAGCGATAAACCACTCGCATTTCATGAGATATTTATTGTACAATTTTGTCGTCTCACGATTTTGACTGCTTGTGAAGCCGTTAAATACCTATACTTGAGTGAGACTGTCAGTGTCTTTCATCTTTAAATAACTATTCCAACAGAAAGACTGGTTGTTATTCGTCATATCTATCACCTTTAACTACTGTGTAATATGTCCATGAACGAAGACAAATTTACGAATATATATCGTTTACCAGGATCACTGCAGATTCGTATTGCCAAATGGCAACAAACCTTTCGCGGCACGTCTGATCTTGTTCTGCATCAAGCCCTCACGGTACGTAATAAACAGTACCAAAAGCACGACTTTTTTCCTAAAGGTTGGTGTATTCCATTGGTCGATGAGAGCGAAAGCTCCATCACACATCATGGGAAATATATTCAAACCGCAATGCGTACCATGGTGGACCGAAAAGTTTCCTATAAGCGTGTCTTCCTCTCTCGTATGCCACAGGACGAAGCCGAGAAAGCGCTCGCTTTATTTAAGAAAGAGTGGATCACTAAACACAACAAAATTGCGCGCCAATACAACCAAATTAAGAAAAAAGAGTTTATGAACTACGCTTGGGAAGAGTTAGAAACGCTTTATCCTGCGATTCCCAAAGAAAATTTCGACAAGCAATTGTGGAATCGATTGGTGTTCAAGGAATTTGGTCCAGATAAGAAATACAAAAATCCTTACTTTGTTAAAAAAGCCGATTTTTAACTTGATACGATGTGATTCGTGCCGCAATAGACCCCATACAAAGAAGCCGCTATCTTTCGATAGCGGCTTTATTGATTTTTAATGTTGGTGGACATCGGGTCTTGTCCCAAATTCAGATTGCTGATAAATGTCGGCCAAAGATTTTGGCTTTTTCACTCTGCGCTTTGTTCGTGGACAATAGACAACTTCCTGCTCACTAAGCGCTTTTTCGTGTTCTTTGGCTGACTGAATAAACTCAGGATTCGCCATGGCTTCCTGCCTGAGTCGGTTAACACGTTCTAGAGTATCCCAAAACATAACTGCACCTCCGCAAAGAAACTGTATGTATACTCAGTATAGTCAATTTACTCCATTGGTCAACAAAATACTGTTTATTTATACAGTCAATGACAAGTCGCGTAGCGCGACTTGTCATTGACTGTTTGCCAAGGGCGCTTTATTGGAGGTAAGCGTTAAGCATCCACAACAGTTTTTCTTGCTCGCGGATGTAATCTCCCATCAGCGCAGCGGTACCTTCATCTTCTGCTTCACCTGCCTGCTTAAGAATCGCACGTTGCTTAACCAACAACTTGCTAAAGCCATCCACCAAACCAGAAACAGACTCCTCGCCACTGAACACATCTTGATGTTCAGCAATCTCACTGTTTAGTAAGTAGGTGCTAAAGCTGTGTTTTGGCGTAAAACCAAGCGTTAAAATACGCTCTGCCAATTCATCCACCTTCACCTGCAGATCGGTATAAATTTCTTCAAATTTTACGTGCAGTTCGAAAAACTGCTGACCTTTGATATTCCAGTGGTAACCACGAGTGTTCATGTAAAGCACTTGATAGTTTGCAAGAAGTTGATTGAGTTGTTCTGCCAACGCTTGAGCTAGCTGCTGATCGAGACCGATATAATTTGTATTAGACATAGCATCACCCTTATTTATTTTTGCTAGAGAAGCCTTTCTTCTCTCAATGGGTGTAGTCTATGCGAGCGGAGATTAGAGGTAAAAACGATTGAATCTATAGATTTAATTGTCTTTACCTATTAAAAGTAAGGACTTTAGTAGAAACCATCTTTGGGGTCGTGTTCAGGAAAACGCGCCACAACATCACGCAGCTCTTCTTGGTGTTCGCGCAGCGCATTCACGCATCTGCGATCCAGTTTTCCTACAATCACCATTTTTTCAAGCTCTAGCAAGGCATGCGTCACCGACCAAGCTTGGCGATAAGGCCTGTGCGTGGTGAGCGCATCAAACACATTCGCCACCGAGACAATTCTTGCCGCAGGTGGTATTTCCTCCCCTTTCAAACCAAATGGATAACCTGAGCCATCTAAAAACTCATGGTGATAGGCCATAATTTGCTGCAACAATGTGATACTTGGGTGATTAGGATTGCCCAGAGATTCAAGAATACGGTCCATGATTTCAATGCCATTTTCCACATGATTACGCATTGTATTGCGTTCTTGCGCATCCAGCGTATCGGTTTTGCACACCAGTTCGATGTCGAGTCTCACTTTACCCAAATCGTGGAAGCGGGCGAAAAGAGAGAGATGCTCTATGGTTTCGTCGTCTAGCGACCACTCCTCCGCCATGTCGTGGGCAATAATTCGGGTGTAATGGCTCATGCGCTCTTTGTGCGCACACGAATCTTTATGGTAAACAGGAAACAGAACTTGAGTTCGTTCAGCACAATCCGCAATGGCGTGCACGATCTGATATTCAGAGACAATGGTGAATTTCACCATATCAATATAAGGCTGAAGTTTCTCAATCAGCCCTTCATCAAACGCGTCCACTTCTCGAGAGTTCAGGAAGAGAAAACCCACAAATTTGTCTTTTTCAAAACATGGAATGGCAACCGATGAACGATAACCTGCATGAAGAAGCGACATCACATGCTTACTGGACGCCAAGCTGTTTAAATCCGCAACAATACGGTGGCTCTGCTCTTCGACACAACGCTGCAACATTGGAAGCTCATCCAAATAGGCACTAAAGTGTGCGAGTTGAGGATACAAGCCACTGCTGTCAGCATAGGTTTTCAATTGGTTGTCATCTTCATCAAACAGTGCAAACGAAATCCGATCGATACTAGGCTCATGGATACGCATGCGATCACGAATGCTTTCCAATTGCTCATTCAATGAATTCGTGTGATGAAAATAAGCACAATTGTTGACTTCTAGCAGTTCCATTCCCAGCTCCTTTACACGTAGCAAAAGAGGGCCAGCCTTCATGCTTGCCTATTGCTCCGTCTATTTTGTCTCCCAACACTCCTAATTGTAGGAGCAAAAAAGAGCGCTTGCCTGATAGAAGAGCGGCAAAATGCAGATTGTTTGATCTACATTAATATCCATTTTTTTGACTAAAAATAAGCCATTTATTTTGATGAATTAATCAAAACGGACGACATTTTTCTGACTGGTCTTATCACTGTTATAAAACTAAAAGCGGTTGGCAACTTCAATCAAATTCATGTCAGGATCGCGAATGTAAACCGAGATAATCGGCCCAGTAGCACCCGTTCTTTGAACCGGCCCCTCTTCAATCTCAATACCACATTGTATAAACCACGTAGCGACCTCTTGGATAGGCGTATTGGTGATAAAACAGAGATCGGCACTGCCAGGTTGCACATGACCCGCCTTAGGTTCAAATTCGTGCTGCCACTGATGAAGGTTGATCTTCTGTTGCCCAAAGTTGAGTGCAATACGTCCACCAGCAAATTCCTGCTTCTCCATCCCCAAGCAATGGGTGTAAAACGCCACAGAGGTCGGAATATCTTTAACGGTCAAAACTAGGTGATCGAGCTGAGTCATCGCTATCATGTGCACCTCTGAATCGTTGATACGAAAAGGGCTGGTTGTGTTAACCAGCCCAACATCATCACTATTGTTACCCTAACGCAGGCAGAACCCCAACGGTTATCAGGATCTGGGCCGCAACAATCACAACCCCGGTTACACCTGTGAGCGTTAACGCTAGTTGGCCACCAGCCACTTGGTAACTCCCCTGCTTCTCTGGTGATTTACGTACTTTGTTTACCATCACCACCGGCAAGAAAATCGCCAAAACAGCCAATGCAATTGCGGCATAACCAAGCGCCATAATGAAGCCCTGTGGGTAGAAAAGCGCAAACATCAGCGGCGGTGTAAATGTCACCACTGCAGGAATGACGCGATTTTGTTTCTGGCCACTCTTTTTGATGACATCGCCAAGAAACTCAAACAAACCTAGGCTCACCCCTAAAAATGAGGTTAACAGAGCCAAGTCCGCAAACACGCCTACCAATTGGCTTAAGTAAGATTGCTGAACTTTCGCGGCCAGCTGGGCAATCAACGCCGTCAACCCTGAGTTATTAAGCAGTACCTCTTGATTCACCACGCCGAGCGTGACCAGTTGCCAGAACACATAAATAATCAGAGGAATGGACGATCCAATGACAATCGCTTTGCGCAGCGATTTGGTATCGCCATCAAGGTAATTCACAATAGCAGGAATGCTGCTGTGGAAACCAAACGACGTAAAAATGACTGGCAGAGCCGCGACAATCAACCCTTGTTGGATCGGCATGCTGAGTAAGTAAGACTCCGTCACATTAGGAGCGAGAAAGAACAGCACCGCGACCATGGCAACCATTTTTAAACCAAATAAAACGCGGTTTACTCTATCGACGGTCGCCGTACCACTGGTTACCACCGCGGCCACAATCACGGTAAAGATGACCGTTGCCACAGAGGCATCCATTTCGATGGAAAACCAAGCGGCAAGGCGCTCACCAAACTGTGCACCACCACCAGCAATGTAAGCTGCGCAAAGCGCATAAAACAGAAACAGCATGGCAAAACTGGCAACCCATTTTCCTTTCGTGCCTAGAATTTGTTTCGCCAGCGTGTGCAGCGTCGCACTTCTATCTGCCTCTTGATGGAGCTCCACCATCAACAGCGCGGTATACGACATCAAAACCCAAAAGCCGATCATAATCATGACGGAAGTGGAAAAACCAATCCCTGCCGAAGCAAGGGGCAATGCAAGCATTCCAGCACCAATTGTGGTGCCTGCAATAATCAAAGTACTACCAAAAATCTTTGAACGGCTCATAGTGTATTCTTATATTTACGGAACAGAATATAGGCCTAGAGACAAATGGTAGAAAAGAGAATCATCACCACCAAATTAACTAGGTTGATGGCGATTTTGTAGCATCTTCATTTTTAGATCAAGCAAAATGTAATGCATTTTATCCAAAAGTGTAAACTTTGGAATACACTCCATTCTAACACCTTGTTAGTACTCGTATAGCGCAAGGGCGAAGCGTCAGTCGAGCTGGCAACGCTCCAATCAGTTCGCCATCGCATTGGAACAAGGCATTGTCTTCTCCTGCCACTAACAGTGCGCGCATTGTTTCCGCTTGCACTCGGCGGTGCTGTTCGATTTTTCCATTGAGTAAATACGGCAAACTGAAAAGACGCTGCAAAAACGGCATATCTTCTACAAAAACGGCGTGTAGCACACCCGATTGATGGTGCGCTTTGGGGGAAAAATCCATCCCGGCACCGCCATAACGGCCGATGCAAAACATGCTGAGTAGGACCGTTCTGGCCACATCTTGCGAAGAGGAATCATCAAAACATTTGAAGTGCAACGTGCGACCTTGATAACCGTAAAGAGAACTCAGCAGCGTAGAGTAGTAACGCAGTGACTTACCACCCGCGCATCCCATTTGCTGCAATATGTGGCAATCAAGCCCACTGCCTGCCATATTGATGAACGCATGCTGCTGTAAAAAATCGTCACCATACTCCACCACGCCAACATCATGTTCGACCACATTAGCGGTTTGAAGAAACTCAAGCCACGCGTTTGGACTTTTGGGAATGTGGTGATAGCGCGCCCAATCATTGCCCGTCCCTTGCGGCGCGACGGTAAGAACAAATTCTTGTAAATCGCAACCAGATTCAAAGATCCCTTGAAGCAGTTCGTTAACGCTTCCATCTCCTCCGATTGCCACAAACGCACGTTCGCCTTGCTCTGCCAACGCTCGACTGAGAACTTTGGCATGCCCTTGGTATTGAGTTTGATGGAAATGGTGCTTGATATTGTGTTGAGAAAGTAAAGGCTTGAGTTGTTGCCAAAAGCGAAGTGCTTTTCCTCCGCCAGCTTGCGGGTTGAGAATAAAATTCCAGGTCATACCGATTAACTTCAATGATTTATGGCGCTATTTTAACTTGTCACTCGTGGGGGAAAAATCAATTGTTAATTTGTTGTGATCAACCACGGCGTTTTGCTCCAAGCAATGTCATTTCTGCGAGTTCAACCCACTTAGCAGCATGAGAACCTAGCCTTTCAACCAGAGGCGAATGTCACGACAAGTCAGTTCGCTTTGCTACACTCTAATAACCCGTTCGTCAAAGCGACGCTTAACGACGGTCACCTCGTTCGACATAAAACCGAGTAGAGAACATTGATACATAAACCGATCTTGTCACTTTGTCTGTTCGTTATGATCGCTAACAGCGTGGTCGCCGCAGCGCCGCCTACTCAGCCGGACGTCGTCCATTTTGCGATTGGCGAATGGGCACCTTATACCAGTGAGCGTCAAGGTACACTGGAGAAAATCATCCGCCAGATCTACACCAGCCAGGGTTACGAAGTGCGCTACTCATACCATCCTTGGGTTCGTAGCACTAAACTTGTCGAGCATGAAAAAGCAGACGCCACTTTCCCTTGGTATAGCAATGACGCACGCCAACAGATTTTTTATCAATCCCCTACGCCAATCATGTTTGCAGAAACGGTTATTTTTTACCGTGAGTCGATGCCCATTCGCTGGAGTGCCATTTCTGATTTGGCTAACTACCGTATTGGCGGTGTAGAAGGATTTTCCTCGACGTTGCTGTTGCGACAACACAAAGTATTTCCTCTCATCAGTTCCAATCAAAAGGAGAATTTCCACAAACTGCATCGGGGAAGAATTGACGCGGTACCCGCTGAAAAGCGCGTCGGACGCTTACTCATCAACCAAGTGACGGGGTATGATGAACGCGTGATCATGACGGATCCCAAGCCGCTTCTCAGTGAGCCTATGTTCCTGTTGTTTCAAAAAACACCGCGTGGCAAAGCGCTGCTCGATGCCTATGAAGACGGTATGAAAAAGCTCATTGCCAATGGTTGCTATGAGAAAATGCTCGATGACCAAGATTGTCCGTAGCGCTCAAATCGCAGCCTCTAAGCCCAAGCCCCACCATTCACTCAGCCATTAATAGACGCCTCCTATTTCAACGATAAACACAACCGACTACGACATCCCGCCCGGTTGTTTTAGCCTTGCAGACTAGAGTGAATCTAAACGGTAAAGAGAGATGAAAGCACTGGTCGTGGAAGGGGGCGCAATGCGCGGCGTATTTGCCAGCGGCGTATTGGACGCATTTTTGCAGCAAAATTATCAACCTTTTGATCTGGCCATTGGGGTGTCGGCAGGCGCATCCAATTTGGTTGGCTATTTGGCGAACGCTCAAGGGCGTAGTTTTAATGTCATCACTAAATTGGCCACATCTCAGCGTTTTTATAACCCAAAACGTTTTATCAAAGGGGGCGATTTGGTGGACGTAAAATGGTTGGTTGACGAATCCATGCGTCGCTACCCCATTGAGGCAGAACGTCTTTTTACAAACACGCGTTTGCTGGCCACCACCACTGACATAGCAACAGGGTTACCACGCTATCAACAGCTAACCAAGCAGAATGTAAATCAATTATTGGAAGCGAGCTGTGCCCTACCTATTGCTTATCGCCAACCACCTTGCTTTGCAGGCAGTTGTTTTACCGATGGCGGGGTCTCGGATTCCATTCCAGTGAAAGAAGCGTATCGCCAAGGCGCTCGTGACATAACGGTGGTGTTGTCGCACCCATTGAGCTACGAGATGCCAGAAAGTCGCCACACTTGGCTCACCAACACCTTGTTGTCACGTCAACCCACTATCGCTAAAGCGCTGCGTCAACGAGCCAAAAATTACAATGCAGCATTGGCGTTTATTCGCTTCCCACCGCCCAATGCCACTATCCGAGTGATTGCACCAGAAGAAGGTTTTAAGGTGAAACGGTTAACGATGAATCAACGCAAACTTCATCAAGGCTATCAAATGGGTATTACGCAGGGAAAACAGCATTTAGCAAGGTTGAACGGCACAGATGGACTGACACGCGAAAACTGCCCTTTTTGCATTTAAAGCGGACACTTTCCGCGCAACGAGATCCGACCACGTAACAAAAGTGTCACCGACTTCAAATTACTCAACAATAGCTTGTTTCAAAGATGATAATTTGCATATAAAGCAAGTATCATAAATGAAAACTATTACAAATAAGTCAACAACACTTAATAACAAGATACCCAAACCACTTGGAGTTGTAGGTAGGCGGCAAGTGAAGTCTTCCCCATGAACATAGACAGAATACGTGATTGGGTCGGACTGGCGTTTCAGATAATGAGCCGAGCCAACAGCGCTGCAGCTTCAAGTAGGAATGGGATAACGTAATGTCGGAACATCAATGAATAATACATGTGAGTCAAGCTCGCTTCATTTTGAAGTGGACCTCAAACAGGCTCTGATTTGGGTGGCACGTGCTTTAGATTATGTCGGAGTCGATGACACTCACCATAACCACCGTGTCGCCTATATCGCTTACCAATGCGCGCTTGCTCTGGGTTGGGATTTAAAAAAAGCGGAGTTCAGCTATTTTGCTGGAATGGTGCACGATTGTGGCGTCTCGGAAACGAAAGAGCATTTAATGCTGCTAGAGACGCTGATGCCACAAGACGCCCAAGCCCACTGCATTCGCGGTTACCAATCTTTGCAACAGTGTAATATTTTGGCTCAGTTTGCTGAGTCAATTTTGTATCACCACACTCGTTGGGATGAGCTTGAAACCTTAGAAGTCTCTCCGTTTAACAAAGACATCGCAGCGCTTTTGTATCTTTCTGATCGCCTAGATTTTCTCAGGGCTCAATTCACCGATGAGTGTCATAGCGATATGGTGACGCTGCATGAACACGCCATCGCCGACACCATCATGACCAATGCGGGTAGCCTCTTCCATCCTGGAATGTGTGATGTGATGGTAAGACTCATCATGACTGACGGCTTCTGGTTTGCAATGGAATCGGAAAACATCGAAACCATTGGGCTTGGCTTCTCACATATCGATTGGCTGCAAAAACAGCTCACTATCGGTGACTTAATGAGCTTGGGTCTTTTTCTCGCTCGAATTGTCGATGCCAAAAGCCCATTTACTTATCAACACTCACAGAAAGTCGCCGAAATCTCACGCTTCCTCGCTGGAAAAATGTCGCTCTGCGAGCATGACCAAGAGATGATTTTTATTGCCGGCTTAGTGCACGACATCGGCAAGTTAAAAACCCCTGATGACATTCTTCATAAACAAGGAAAGCTCAATGATCAGGAGTACACAAGAATCAAACGGCATACCATCGATACCGAACTTGCTCTGCATAAAGTCTTCCCCAACTCAAAAATTGCTGAGTGGGCATCCAACCACCACGAAAGGTTAGATGGTTCTGGTTACCCATACCACAAAACGGCCACCAATCTGGATCTGCCGTCGAGAATTATTGCCGTCGCCGACGTCTTTCAAGCATTGTCCCAAGATCGCCCCTATCGTCCAAGAATGCCACAACATGAAATTGAAGCCTTGATGACGGCCTTGGTGGACGATGGCAAACTTTGTCCAACTGTTTTTGGTGCGCTAAAGCGCCACTTAGATGACTGCTATCAAATGTCCATTCAAGACAGTAAGTAGCTTTCTCGGCTCTCGTCAGTAAAACCGTTTGACAAAAAACCGCCAAAAGGCGGTTTTCATTTCAAATAGGCTAGGTTGCATACGGCATCACATAACAGTGCAAGAGAGTAACCGATGCCTTATTTGGAGATATCCAATAGATTGTCCCGCACGCCATTGATGCGGAACCACCCTGCAATGCTGTAGCGATTAATATGGCTGGTCAGCACTTCATGGGGGAACAGCTCCGAGAGAAAAACAACCAGTCTTCCGCTCTTTGGCGCGATGACTTCTAGCAAATTGTCCTGAAGATCGTACAGATGTAATTCACCACCATCTCCCGGCTGCCAATCCTCATTCATGTAAAACACGGTCGTAAGTTTTCGGTTTTCTTGCCCTTGAAAACTGTCTAAGTGCTTTTGATAGAAATCGCCCGGTTCATACTTAGCAAAATGCGCTTCATATTCAAACAACCCTAGGTAAAGATAGCGATTGGCACTCAATCTAATCTCTTCCATCAAGTCAAGGTAGTGACCCACCGCTCTCGCATTCTCTCGTTGAAGCCACTGAATTTTGTCGCTGCGAATCTTCGTCGCTTTCACCAAGTCGTCATTGCGGCCAATTCTCGCCTGTTTCCAGTTTGCTGGTATCGCTTCTCGTAAATCCGCGACGGACTGCGAGTCTAAAAAATCATCCCAAATGTAATAACCATGGGTAATTAGCGCATCTATCAACTTTTCCATTCAGCTCATTCCGCACAATTCAAAACGCATTTTTGCGCTCGGGGTTATAACGGTGAACCACGCAAGAAGACAGACAAATATCTTTATCGTGTTGATTAAATGAATTAATAATTTTCGAAGGTACAAGTTGACAAAATACTTGCACACGCCTAACGCGCTGAACATTCTCATTCAAAAATAACGACTATAATTGATAGTATCATCAGTTGTAATGAGATATGTGTAATGAATGGACTCACCAAATCTGCAATTTCTTCTGTCGCGGCAGCGCTACTCTTAGCCGGCTGCGGTGGTAGTGACGGAGGCAAAACCGCCAATGTCTCTTTTTATGTCTCTGATGCACCCGTTGACAGTGCTCAGTCCGTCTCCGTGGGCTTCACTCAGGTTGAGTTAGTGGATAACGAAGGCAACTCTGTTTTCCTTGACGTGGTACCTTCTACTGGCGTGGATTACCAAAAAATTGACTTGCTTGTCTACCAAGGTACGGACTCCGTATTGATGGTCAGTACGCAACCCGTCCCTGTAGGCAGCTATAAAGAGCTGATACTGCATGTGACGAATGAAAATGGGGTCAATTACGTGGTCGATGACAGCGGCCAACAACCTTTGAAGCAACCGAGCAACAAGTTAAAGTTAGGCAGTTTCGATGTCACTTCCGAGGCCGTCCAGCTCTACACTATTGAGTTTGACCTTCGCCAGTCTTTGGTGATGCGCGGCAATTTAGGCAGTAACAATCGCTATATTCTTAAGCCTCATGGTGTCTCTATTGTTTCTAATGCTTCCGCAGTGAGTATCTCAGGGAATGTCGACGATAACCTTCTAACAGGGGACGAAAGCTGCACGACTGACAGCCAAGCGTTTGTTTACCTCTATGAAGGAGAAGGACACGACAGCACCAATCTCATCGATTTGGTCGATGAAGATGACCCAGAATTTGACGGTCAGAATCCCGTCCCAGAAAACGCGGTAAAACCCATTGCATCGGCAGGTTTGGATGAAAACAATAACTACGCATTTGGTTTCTTAAATGCGGGTACTTATACCGTTGCATTCAGTTGTAACGCCGGGGATGACAACCCCATTCAATACGATGGTACCGCAATTCCATTACCCACTGGGCAAGTCGGCACCACCGCGCTAGCAGCAGGTGAAAATGGCACAATTGACTTCGTATCAGTCCTATAAACCGGATCATCGCTGAATTAACCGTGACTTAGTGCGAATAAGTCACGGTTTTTCTTTTTATTGGCAACATCTTCCACCAACAACGCTTGTTTCCCCATGAAAATGTGGTGTAATCCATGAAACGCCGAGTTGAAACACATTTTATGGATTACATTTCTCTTTCTCGAATTAGCCTTAAACATTTAACCGTTTTGCATGTTTTATTAACCACTCACAGCGTGACAAGCGCGGCGGAGCAACTGTGCGTCACCCCCTCTTGTGTAAGCAAGATTTTGTCTCAATTACGCAGTGTGCTAAACGATGAACTCTTTTATCGCGACGGAACCCAACTGATCCCTACCTCTTATGCACTGAGCATCGGTCCGGCCATTCACGGCATTCTTTCCAGTATGAATGGGGTAATTCACCAAGGTACATTTGACGCAAACTCCTACAATGGGACCTTCTCACTCTCCATGCGTGAAAGTACCTTTGAAGTGTTTGCTGACACGTTCAGCCAGATCCTCCAACAGACCCCCAAAGCGCATCTTCATATATACGCTAAGGAGCAGCATGGCTTTGAGGCTCTGCTACGCGGCCAAGTTGATTTTATCTTGTTGCCCCACGACATTAGCCAACCACCAACCATGAACCGTGAGTTGATTTGGCATACGATCAAACGCGACGAGATGATCTGCTTAATGAATAAGGCACATCCGGCGCAGCAAACCGACTTTACCATCGAGGACTACCTGTCATTCCAACACATTGGCATTCACGACAAAGAGTTGGCGATACCCTACTTCGAGCAAACCTTGATTCAGAGCCATAAAGCGCGAGAGATCGCCCTTTCGGTCGCAGATTTTGGCGCGGCGGCCGTGATGTGTCATCGTACCCCATTGCTTTTTACTTGCTCGAAACTGTGGGCAGAGACGGCTTTACAAGCCAAAGGGCTAATTCAGAAGAGCTTGCCGTTTGACTATGGGCAAGTCGCGTATAGCTTGGTGTATAACAAACAGAGCTTGAATGATCCGGCGCTGACTTGGTTAAAAAGCCAGCTTCATCAACTCAATGAGAAGTAGCCGTTTCAACGACTAAGCAATGTCTCGATAGAGCGGCGTTTTCGGTAAGGCGATTCGATGTGGGATTCGGCGTTTCAACGCCTGATAGAAACCGTTCATCGACTCTCTATCACAAGCAGGCCAGTTCAAGGTCTCACCTATTACACCGTGGTGAGCAAAGCCATTGAGGCGAATCGTGACCCGGTCAGGCAACGTATTAAGAAATTGAGCCAACGCGTCCACTTCACACGCAAGATCGCTTTTTTCGGGGATGTGCAGCAGGCGAACTTCATGCAGCTTGCCCAGTTCAACAAGATATTTTATCGACAATATGACTCTATGATTATCTCGACCCACTAACCAACGATGCGTTTCGGATTGCCATGCTTTCAGGTCAATCATCGCACCGTCGAGATAGGGGGCAATTTTTACCCAGCCATGAGTTGTTAGTGAACCATTACTGTCGATGAAACAGCTTAAATGCGCCAATTCAACGTCTTGTTTTATCGCTTTGAATAACTCGACAATAAAGCCAAGTTGTAGGGTTGCTTCCCCACCGGACACGGTGACACCATCGATAAACAGGTGGTGTTTACGGATCAAATCGATCATGTCCAAAACCGTCCACTCTTTTATTTTTGGATTCGAGTGATACGAACAAGTTTCAAGACAACGATCGCAGTGGGTGCAAACCTCTTCTAGCCAAACAACGTTATTGTTTTTCTTTATTAGGGCGCCTGAAGGACACGTTGTCACACAGTCACCACAATGGTTGCAGTGATTAATTGTGTGAGGATTGTGACAGTTTAAGCAGTTGAAATTACATCCCTGCAAAAAAATCACCAGGCGATTCCCCGGCCCATCAACGCAAGAGAAAGGCAGTACCCGACTCACTTTCCCTTTCTTGTTGAACTGAACAGCTGACATTTTGATGTTCAGTTACATTCTGCCTGCTCTTGATACACAGGCGTTGTTTCCATACTCACGATACGCGGACGTCGCGCGAGTATTGCGGTATTTTTTGCTGCTTCAGCACCTAGGAAGGTGGTGTTGCTGCGCGAGCCCAATTGAGCGAACTTCTCAATGTCTGACAGCTTGACCATGTAACCCGTTACGCGCACCAAATCGTTACTTGCAACATTGGCAGTAAACTCTCGGTAACCGGCGGCTAAGGCGCCTTTACAAAGGTTATACATTGCCTCCGGGTTGTCTTTGACCGTTTCATCGATAGTCAAAATATCGCTGATACCCGATGGATAGAAAGCATGATGCGGCGCGTTTGCTAACACATAGCTCACCGGATCGGGCTCATGCCCATAGGCGATTCTCACTCCTGGCGTCACATCAATATCTAAGCTAATGCCCCCCTGAGCGTGCAGCAGTGCGCGTTGTTGCCAACCGTATTTGACTGGCCGCTCTTCAAGCAATTGAGCCAGTTTCTGCGAAATCTGCACACCCAACTGATTGGCTTGTGAATCGAGCCCATATTGACCTGATAACGACGATTTCGTTTGTAACGTGTCAACCGCTTCCGCCATACCATAGATGCCAAACATAGGCGCAAAACGCTGTTCATCAATCAGTTTTTCTTCAACCAAGAAGCTGGTAAAAAATCCTGACTGTTCATGCAAATACGTGGTTCGCGCATCAATAAGTTCAATGGCGAGATCCACATAACGTGGCAACACGGCCTGCATAAAATCGCTTACCGACTCAGCGCGCAGGGCCACTTCTTTAAGGTTTAAACGCACTAAGGTGTTCGCACCACCGGCCAATGGCAACGAGTTGTAACAACTGACGATACCAAACTGCTTATCGCCGTAAGTTTGCGCATGCATAGGGTAATTGGCGATATGCGGTTTACTGCACTCACAAATGTTGGTGCAAGCCACTCTGAGCAGATCATCTGGCGTAACATTAGGGTCGTACATAAAGGTTAAGTTCGGTGCAATTTGCTTGAGTTCAGCATCAATACGCAAAATCGTGCGGCAGATGAGGTTATCACTCGGGCCAATGTTAGCGTGCATAAATGCATCAGGCAGCGTGCGATCCAGCATGATCCAAAAACGTCTGAGCTTCTGATAAATCTGCGCATCGCTCAGTTGACCAACATAAGGCATGAGCAACTCATCGAGTTGACCAAGATACACCGGAATATTGGTGACGGAAGGAACGTGATGATAAAGCACCGTCAACATATTGAGGGCATCATCAAAATCGTTCGCGGCGTCTAATTCGAGAAAAGCACTGCCTTGGGAGAGGTAACGAGCATAGTCTGGCAACACGTAGCGCGGTTTAAATGGCGCATTGCCCTCAAACATATCGCAGATAATTCCCTGCTTCATCGCAGACTGCACACCCTCGGAAACAGGCATGTAATCAAGTAAAGCTTCCGCTTCTAATGCGAGAAATTGGTTTTTCTGCTTAACCGTCAGTTTCGGGTCATTGATAATTTGGCGAAAACGATCGGTATTGAGGGCTAAACTGTTGCTCATAAAAGAGAAATCCTGAAGAGTTTTCAGCAGTCTAGCCCTAATTGATAATTTCCACTATTGAAAAACCAAGAAAGAGTCTTTTCCGTTTTGGAAACCCTACGCCTCAGTTGGATGCCCATTGCATAGACACCCATTGCATAAACCCCATAGCAGAACACTTACTGTCGTTCGAACGCATTCATCGCCTCCGATTCCGGCATGGGCTTATAAAAATAGTAGCCTTGGATTTCATCTACGTGCCAAATTTTGAGTTTGCGTAATTGGCTGGCGGTTTCCACCCCTTCAGCCACAGTGGTTAAACCGAGCTCTTTTGCCATGGAAGCGATACTGCGAATGAGTGTTCTCGCTCTGTCATTGTTCTCCAACTGATCGATGTACGATTTATCCAGTTTCACGATGTCGAGTGGGAAGGAACAAAGCGTACTAAAAGAGGAATAGCCCGTGCCGAAATCATCCAATGCCAGTTGGATGCCGAGTGACTTGATCTCTTTGGTTCGCTCCAACGTCTCTGATTCAATGCCAAGTAACGTGCTTTCTGTAATCTCAATCACCAGTTGACCCGGTGCAATATCAAACTCATCCATGACATGACGTAGTGCATCTGGCAAACGCGCGTGGTAAAAGTGCATCGCACTCAAATTGACATGCACCGTTAAAGGGTTCAGTCCGTTGTCCGCACGAGTGCGATTCAACTTGGATATAAATTGGCACGCCTGACGAAGAATGGACTCGCCAAGCTCCACGATCAATTGGTGCTGCTCTGCGAGATCAATAAACACATCTGGCGGAACAAACCCCAGCTCTGGGTGAATCCAGCGCGCCAAGGCTTCAAAGCCATTGACCTTGCCACTTTCTGTATCCACTATCGGTTGATAGTGAGCAATGATCGCTTTGTCTCGAATTGCCTGAGAAATATCTCGGCTGATCACCAGAGCACTTTGCGCCCGCTTCGCTACATCCTCGCCAATTTGTATCACCTCTGTTACCACTTTATGCTGGAATCTCTGCACCGCAAAAGAGCCCGATTGCAACAAATAGCCGAGCGAATGGTGGGTAATTTCAGGATCAGCGATGGCAATCTGACAACTCAAGTCCAACTCGATGCCTAAGATGTGTGTTTTACGTGAAAGTACATCCATAAAATGCGTTGCACACTGAATCGCATCGTCACATTGCTCAACGTCTTCAATAATGGCGATAAATTCAAATTCACTAACCCGGCCCACCTCAAACGGCCTTAACTCCGCCCCAAACACCGCGGCAATATAGTTAATCGTGTCGTCAAAAATGAGGTGACCATACACTTCTGACACCTGTTTCAATCTGTCGATAGAAATATAGAGGAAGGAGAACTGGTTAGGCTGATGTTGGATAAGATCATCTAAACGCGCAAGGATAGCCGGGCGATTATACAAACCTGACACTGGGTCTCGACCAACCAAATCTTTGATCATTCGCGCTTGTTTCTTCTGTTCACTCATGTCGCTAACAGAAAGCATGAGGGCTTGTTGGTTTTCATGATGAATGAGATTCACATCAATCAAACATTCAATTTCTCGCCCTTGTCGAGTAATCATCGTGGCTTCAAACTGTGTGACCCCATTTGACAACGCTTGGTACATTTGATCGACCTTGCACTCAGGTTGATTCTCGTCCACTTTACACAACACGTTGAGCTCTTGGTGTACCAAATCACCTTTCTGATAACCCAGTAATTCTAAGGCCGCCTGATTGATATCGATGATTTCTTTGTCCACCACTAACAACATGCCCATTGAACGATGTTGATAGAGTGCGTCAAATTTTTGCAGTGTGTCCTGCAACTTATCTTGCGTTAAGGAGGTATTCTCGGCCAGCACTTCGACTAATTGAGTAATGCGTTCAAGCTCATCCGTGCGCCGATTAGAGAGATCATCCAACTGATATTTCGAGAACAACTGCATGACGCTTTGTTCAAAATCGGCAAATCGAGTGGAGACACGTTTTTTAAACAGCATAAATGTCGCTAAGGCGATCAAGCCCGCGACCAACACCACAATGCCAATAAGGTACAAAAAGAGCCGATGCCCTTTCAAATAGTGAACACGCAGCTCCGTGGTTTGCAAATAAGCCACCTGCTCACCTGACATGCCATAGACCGTAGACCACTCAACCACCGTCTCTTTATCACGATGAACCCATGTGTTTTCAGACAGCTGTACGCTCTCGCTCGGCAGTTGTAACTGGTTCAAGCCCAACAACTTGTTGTCTGCAGTTAGGATTGCATCGAAGTTACCAGGAAAACGTTCGCTCAGATTTTGCCCCCAAATCAACCAGCCACTGGCGGCAGACACACCTTCACTGTCACGTACTGGCGTTAAACTAATCACCCACAATTGCTCGTCAATCAACAGCAAACCCGCTTCACTTTCACGATACAGATCAAGCATGCTGTTCATTCTCGTAAAGTGTGACTTAACGCTGTCATTCGCCACTATTTGGCTCACGAGCGGGTTATAAGTACTGTCACCTTGGGCGCGCACGAGCGATTCAACCACCTCACCTTTTAAAGAAACAAACGCCATCATATCGAGGCTAAGCGTGTCTAAACTTTCTTGATATAGGTTGCGATCACGGTAACCAGCAATATCCCCTTCCGTGAACAGTTGATGCGTTTCATCCCAATACGCCCAATCGTAGGAGCGATCTTCTTGCAGGCTGATCATCATTTCGATGACGGCTTGAGCTTGTTTATTGGCGCGGCTGACTTCAAGATTTTCCAGCTCGTCGAGACTGTAAAGGAAAAACGTTCGGGTAATAAAAAGCGTGCTCAAGATGACGCCAGTCAATCCTAAGCCAAAATAGAGCGCAGTGCGGCTGCGTAATGTTAAGTGCAACAAACGAAATCGAGACATTGATTTTAATGATTATTAGATTAATGACTTAGAGTTTAAGGCAAAATAGCGGTGAATGGTTTGAGATAGATTCAATTTTGTTGCGTAACTGTTTCAAACATACAGATTACTTCGCATTATGGCTCACAAATTAAAAAGCGCATCCACCTGTGATGCGCTTTTGCTCGAACTCGCTTTACATTGTTTAATCGTAGAAAGGTTTGGCGTCCACCTCCAAGCTTGAGGGCGCTACCGCTTTTTCAATTTTTAGCGAACTGTGTTTTAAATCTACCATCGCCACATCGACAAAACGTTTGTATTTACGTGAGTAGAAACACTTTACTTCCGGCTTCAAAGGCTGAGTCGGGTTAGAGGTCCAGACGATGCCAACCCGACCATCGTTCAATTCGACAATAGACCCCACTGGATACACGCCAATGCAGTTGATGAATTTGTAAACCAGATCAGGATCTAAATGAAATGGGGTTAAGCCGAGTATGATTTTAAACGCTTCGGCAGAGCTCATGCCTTGCTTGTAGCATCGGTCTGCCGTGAGCGCATCATAGATATCGACGATACAACTCATACGGCCATGGAGTGGTATTTCCTCTCCTTTTAACCCTTTGGGGTAACCGTTTCCATCAAGCTTTTCATGGTGCATTAAACAGACATCACGGCTCACATCGCTTAGCCCCTCAACGTGCACAATAATCTCTTCGGCAAACACCTGATGGAGTTTCATGTGTTCAAACTCTTCAGGCGTTAGTCGCGCTGGTTTATGCAGCACTTCATCGTTTACTTTGATCTTGCCGATATCGTGAATGATCCCACCTATCGCCATCTGTTTGAGCGTTTCGCGCTCCAAGCCTAAATGTTTGCCGAAGGTCACTAACAAACAGGCGACATTCACTGAATGTTCCAGCAAATAGGTGTCTTTTTGGCGCAAGGCAGAAACACACTGCAAGGCATCTGAATCCACCAAAGCGGATTCAATCATATCTTCAGCCCAGTCCTCAATCTCATCAACCAGAATCACTTTGCCTTCAAAGGTTTGGTTAAGAAGCTTTTGAGCGAGGCCTTTGGCTTCTGCAATCAGCTTTTTGGCTTTCTTTTGATTTGAGGCGCGACTCTTTGGCTGCTTACGTGGCGTTGGTGAATGGGATTCTGTCACGACTTGCGATTCAGTGTTATCAACCTTTGGCGCTGGTTTAATCACACAATTTTTAGCCGATAAGCCTGCGTCTACCCACACAAACTTCACCCCACTTTCAAATAAGCGGGTAATCGCTTTTTCTGACTGAACACGCCCTGCATTAGCCAAATTAACCCGCTCACTATTTTCAATCGCGGTGACAAACATACCAATCGTTAAGTTTGAAATATCTACTTTTATTGATTTTTCAGGGTCATACTGCATATTCAAGACAATTTCCAACACAAACTTTTCTCGACTACCTCAAGTATATGGCAATCTCGCTAATACGACCTGCCGAGGAAGTCGAATAATTCACATTTTTTTACAAGCGTTCCATTTGCCCAGAGAATACAAATTTAAAATATATTTGCAAACTCTAATTTACAACATCTTGAAGCGGCGATAATCAATGAATTGACTAGGCAATAACGCTCATAGCACAGTGATGAGCTCATGTTTTTCAACCAGTTTAGGTGACGAAAAACACATCACCTGATAGCGTAAAAACAAATCCTCTTCAGGAACGTCAACATGCTCATCAAAGTTGTTAACATTTTATTCCCCGTTTTTGCCTTGGCAGGCGTCGGCTTTTTGGTTGGGCATTATTTGAAACCTGACTTTAAGCCGATTAACCGCATCAATATCGACGTTTTCCTCCCTGCTTTGGTCTTTTCATCTCTCACCACCATGCCGTTAGACACCCAGCAGCTCCCTTTAATATGGGCATCGCTTGTTGCAGTGTTGCTGCCGGGGATACTGATGATACCCATTTGCAAACTGACCGGGCTTTCTTTTAAGACCTGGGCACCGCCACATATGTTTCGCAACAGCGGCAATCTTGCCATTCCTCTCTTTGCCTACGCATTTGGCGACGCGGCGCAATCAAGCGCCGTACTGCTTTTTGTCATGTCATCTTGCATTCATATTAGCTTAGGTATCGCGTTGTTAAGCCGCGGCGGATCACTCTTACAAATGGTCAAGATGCCTGTGTTTATTGCCGCGTCTGCGGCTGTGTTTTTTAATCTCAACCATGTAGCCGTTTGGTCACCACTGATTGAAGCCACCTCTTTGCTAGGGCAAGCCGCAGTGCCGGTGATGCTCCTTTCTCTAGGGGCGCAAATGACGCATTTAAAATGGTCCGGCCTCAGCGTTGGGCTCTACTCAACGCTCCAATCCATTGCAACAGGAGCGATAGCATTTGCGGTGATTTACTTCTTTATTCCTCTCCCCCCGCTGCAAATGAAAATGATGGTTCTGTTCACCATGTTGCCAGCAGCGGTGATGAACTATCTTTTTGCCGAACGTTTTCATATCGAACCCGAAAAAGTGGCCTCAATCGTATTATTCGGCAATTTTTTCAGCATCTTAACCCTACCTGTATTGCTTGGATTTTCTCTCTCTTTAACGTGATGATGAATTTATTTCATCATTCGTTTTAGAGTTGAAATATTCCTTAAATATTTTATGGATATATTTATTAATATGATAAAAAGTGAATTCATCATCACAAAAATGAAGATCGAAATAAGAAAACGTTATATTGCACAAAATAAAATCTAGGAATCGCTTATTTATCGCATATTTATCTGTTATTTATTGATTAGAGCAAACACTCTAACTATAATCATCCATAGTAATTGTGATAAAAATAACGCTTATTCACTCATTTTATAAATATCCCCCTAGTACTATTGGCGACTTTGGTGATATAAAGATTTGAAACATTCTGAAACATTTAACCGACATCGTACAGCGATCAAGTAAAAAGAAGTAACCACCATTCAGATGACAGACGACGTATCTATTGCAGAATCAATCCTGCCAGACTTTGAGCACCTTATGGAAAGTCGCTTTATGCACATCTTCGATGTGTTTAGCGAGGGGCTATTTCATATGGATGAACAAGGCGTGATGTCGTTCTATAACAAACAGTTTTACCAGCAGTTTGGTATTGAGAGTGGCATCATCGCGTTAGATACTTGGTTCGAATTGGTGCACCCGTTAGATCGCTCCAAACTCTCTGCCCGAGTTGATGACCATTTAATGTGTGAAGATTTACGTGTTACTAGCGAGTACCGCGTACGCAAACCTAATGGTCACTACGTCTGGATTGAAGGAACGGCAGTCACACGTAAGACTGACTCCGGTATTTATTTGATCGGCAGCCACAAAGATATTTCTGAGCGTAAGCTGATGGAGAGTTACATCCATCAAGTGGCTTTCCATGACAATGCATCTGGCATGGCCAATCGCAGTCGCCTTTTGCTCGACATCGAGGAATCTTTTCAAGCCTCTTCCCTGCCCTACGCCTTGATTTACATTCAGATTGAAGACATCAAATCGTATTTGAGCCATTACGGCAGCGAAATTCTCAACCATGTCGTGCAAAGCATGCTCACCGCCGTCAGTCATCTGCCTGGCCAAGTCGCAAGACTTTACCGAGTCCGAGATGATGATTTTGCCGTGTTGTTAGAAGGTAACTTTACTGAACAACAGTTGCTGAACATCTGCTCGACCATCAAACAACGCTATCACGATACGGTTGTAGAGCAAGGGCAATTACTGGGCACGGGGATCAGCATGGGTCTGATCCCTCGCATCGAGAATAACCACGAAGGCGAAGAGCTGCTAAGAAAAGCGGCTCGCACTGGGCAATATGCCAGCAAGAAAAAAGCAAACAAAATTGCGCTCTACAGTGCCCGCACGCAGCAAATCGTAGACCGTTATTTCTTTATTGAGCAAGGATTACAAAGTGCGATTGAATCCCAATCGCTGAATGTTAAGTTCCAGCCGATTGTTTGTGCCAAACACCTAGAAGTAAAAAGCTTTGAAACACTAGTACGTTGGCGTAGCAAAGAGTTTGGTGAAATCTATCCAGATGAATTTATTACTGTTGCGGAAAATAAGGGTCTTATTATTGACCTTGGTTATTTTGTTTTCCGCAAGGCATGCGAATTTATTCAAAGATACAACCAGGCCAATAATAAAAATATTCGAGTCAATGTAAACGTCTCGGTATTACAACTGCTCAATAGTAATTTCCCTCAACGCATTCATGAAATGGCCAGTGAATATGGCATCTCACCCAACTCTATCGTTTTAGAGCTTACGGAAACCATTATATTAGACAATAACGCCGCAGCGATTGAGCAACTGAATCAGCTGTCTAAATTGGGTTTTCACCTTTCATTGGATGATTTTGGTGCGGGTTATAGCTCACTCAACTCCTTCTTTGATTTGCCCATGAAACAGATCAAAATCGATAAATCGATGGCTTGGCGCAGCCTCAAAAACCCAGATTTGACTGCCTATCTCTCTTTTCTGATCCAGCTTTGCCGCAACAATCAGATCGATGTTGTCATCGAAGGGATCGAAGATGCCGAAATGTACCAAACGTTTAGAAATATGGGCGTGAGTTACCTACAAGGCTATTGGTTTTCCAAGCCCTTAAGTCTCGCCTCTGCGAGTCGATTTACCTTATCAGCCATTGATAAATAGTAACTCGCAACACTGTGCATCGAGCAAAAATGCCTGTCTAGATCGCAACCTACTTCTTTGTCATAAAATCTTCACCTTTTCTTCACTTAGTGTCACGGGTTGTGCGGCATATTGGTGACTCATCAAGTTTGACCCCACGCCAGCGCGATACTCAAACTAGCGGGTGCAATAGGTAGACAGAAAGTAACTGACAAATTTATCTGGAACCAATTTGCAAAACCGTGGGATGGGCATATCGGTGTTTAAGAAATAGTCAGCATGGTCCTCTATCAATCAAAATTGTCGCCATCAACAGCAACCATAGAATTACGCAGCTTACTGATTATGATTGTGGTTATTTTTGTTTTTAATACGCCACAAAACCTTATTAAAAGAGAAAAAATAGAGACCGTACGATTACAACTAAGTGCATCATTAGAATCTTTAAATACACGAAAGGAGTTAATACAAAGCTATCTCTCTTTAGCAGACAGTCAAATTGCGCAGCGTTATTTTTCTGACTCCGCCGACTTTATTGATCTGGTCAAAAACTTAGTTCAGCATCAAAAAATCATTCGCCGCATTCGGATCATCGATAAACAACCAGCTGAGCAAGAGATCTATTCTAAACGCGTTATCAGTTTCAATCGCTTTTATCAAAATGACTTAAACCGTAGCCAGAAACAGACTATTTTGGATATCGAAAATGGCCTGTTTGTCGAGTTCTCACCCATTTATCAACATAACCGTTTAATGGGCTATCTGAGTGTAGAAGTCGACCTGATCCATTTTACCCCTTTGTTTCGTGACAATATGCTCCACGTTGACCTTGATGGTTTTGTCTATTCCAGCTCGTATGCCGATATCACCGCATTTACTTACCTCAAACATCGTGAGCAAACCTTACTTCAAGAGCTGAATCGCACTCAAAAAACATCCGGTGTTTTGGAACTTCAAGGAAAAACCTTCGTTTATCAAAATGTGGGGCAACTCAATGGCAAAACGAGCTATTTGGTCAAAATCATTACCAACGAAGAACTCATCCCAAAGTATTTCTACTTAATTCCACTGCTGCTTGCCATCACGGTAGGCGCTTGCTATTACCTATACAAGCTGAGCAAAGCACAAAAGAAGTTAAAAGAAATCAGTTATTTAGATCCACTATCCGGGTTAAACAATCGACACTTTCTTGCTGAAGTCGAAAAACAACAGCTGCCGCTTGAACATTACTATGCCGTTATGCTTGATATTGACCATTTTAAGAGTGTCAACGACCGATATGGGCATGACATCGGCGATCAGGTGATTCGCCGTGTAGCAAAGGTGGTGAAAAGTCGTGTCCGCGTCAGTGATTACGCCTTTCGCATTGGTGGTGAGGAATTTCTTTTGCTGGTCAAAACCCCTTCGTCTAATGAAGCACGGCAGGTGTGTGAACGCATTCGCCAAGATGTTGAGAACATGACTCAAGCACCACACGTCACGGTATCCATTGGCTTTACTGCTTTACAGGCACAGCTCGACGAGACCATTCGTATAGCCGATTCACACCTGTATGACGCTAAGCGCAACGGGCGAAATCGTGTTTGCCCCAACGTTTAGCGCCAAGCTCAAATCTCAGTCACTCATGCCTTCAACACTGCCATCCTTAACTCAAGGATGCAGATGTTTCAGCACACCCGCTTGGTCCAGTTCATCATGCCAAATCTGGTAATCCAGTCCCTGATCGAAAATAAAATCCGTCACCAACTCACGAATACACTGTACGAGTTCTTGCTTTTTCCAAGGTTTTTCAAAATAGCGCACAATACCAGCAGAATTGATTGCTTCGATGGTATCGCTATGCGTGGCTTGCCCTGTGAGCAATACCTTGCGTGTTTTGAAGAATCGAGCATCCGTATGCAGCGTTCGCAAAAGCTCCACACCTGTCATTCCCGGCATCACGTGGTCTGAAATCACCACAGCGATAAACTCGCCATCCGCATCAAGCTCATCGATCAGCTCCAACGCTTCATGACCAGATTCGCACTCTTCAATATTTAGCCAGTCAGCTAAACCGTCTAGATCCTGCACCACCGCATTAAGCACTTCGCGCTGATCATCCACGCATATTAGGTTCAGTTTCTCCATGATTTCCCTCTGTTGGCAATTTAATTCTAAAAATAGTGGCTTGGTCATCGCTTTTCACCACAATCGAGCCTCCTAGCCCTGTGACGATCCGCTTCACAATCGATAACCCTAAACCCAGTCCAAATGACAGCCCGCCTTTTTTGGTGGTGAAGTTAGGCTGAAAAATTTTGCGTCTTGTTGCCTCATCCAAGGCTGGTCCATTGTTGGCGATCGTGACCAAAATGCGCTTACCTTCTTGATGGATACGTATCTCCAACTGTGGCGATAGCGTGGTTTGCATCGCGTCACAGGCGTTCTTGATGATATTGACCCAAACTTGCACCAATTCGGTCTCCGAAGCCCAAATCGATTCGACAGCAGATGGACGAAGACGCACTTCGACACGGCGCAACTCACTTTGCAAAAGTGCGATCGCTTGATTGATGGTGTCGCCAATATTAACTTTGCTAATGCGATCCGAATCCGCCCTACCGAGCTGTTTGACCGATTTCACAATACCAACCGTGTGTTTGGCCGCTAAACGTAAGTCATGTAAATCACACCCCATTCCCCAATAACGAATGGCTTGATCTGGGTTATTCAACCAGTGCGGGCTAACTAAACCATCAGGTATCGCTTTCGCTAACGCTTTGGCCTGTTTTTTCTCCAAGCCATATTTCTGCTCCAGTAACTTAGCATTTTGTCTTGCCGTGCTTGTTGGCACATTTTGTCCAGCAAGCAGGCCAATATCGAAGAACTGGTTCGCTTCTGGGTGCAGTTCTTCAAGTAGTTCAAGAATAATGGTTTCGAGTCTTTCAGCTTTGCTGCTGACCACCCCGATGGCGTTATTAAGCTCGTGAGCCAACCCCGCCGCGAGTTGACCTAACGTTGTCATTTGCTCTGCGTTGTGTAACCTCTGCAAGACCTTCTCTTTGGCCACCGCTTCTTGCGTTGCTCGCCTTTGGCGGCGCGAAAGCTCGTTCACAATCACCGGCATAAATTGTGTGGTAAGCGGACCAAACTCTTCGACTTCCACGGCAGGTGTGTTGCGATCAATCCAAGCCAGTGTGACTTCGCTTTTGGCCATCACCGTCGACGATGCTGTCCAAGTACCAGAAAAGAAACTGTGCACGCCAATAAATGCCCCTTGCGAGGCAGAAAAAACGCGCACTTGTTTCTCCTCATGTTCAGAAAAGTAACCTTCCAGATCACCTTGAAGAACGAAAAACAGACGGTCGTTGTAGCCTTGCTGCACAATGACGACCGATCCCGCTTCCAACGTAATTTGACGCTCTGGATTACAGAAGTAACGCTCAATCAGTGCTTCTAATTTACTCAAATACATGGGGCTACCCGATGTGTCCAACCATATGAAGGATCCAGACCATAACAAAGCTGAGCAGCACGCCCACTACGCCCAAAATCACCCCCACACGCGCCATTTGATTACTTTGGACATGCCCAGTGGCATGCGCCAATGCATTAGGAGGCGTGCTGATAGGCAGCGACATACCTAAGGAAGCCGCCATCGTCACCACTAAAATCAAGGTCACTTCTCCGCCTAATGGCGTTAATGACGTCATAGAAATCCCCAAGGCAGCCATGATTGGCATCAGCAAGTTAGCCGTGGCGGTATGCGACATAAAGTTCGCCATCACTAAGCAGAGGAACGCCGCGCCAAACAAGACGATGTAAGGCGAGAACTCATCAAATGGAATGCTGTGAACCACCAACTTGGCAAGGCCTGTTTTGTCCAGAGCCAAACCAAGAGCGATACCGCCCGAAACCAGCCAAAGCACATCCCAGGAAATTTTCTTCAAATCTTCTTTGTTAATAATGCCAGTGATGGAAAACACCGCGACAGGAATCAGGGCTACGGTGTACGAGTTCATGCCGTGCGCTGAACCCATCAACCATAGAAGAATGGTTAAGCCAAAGGTGATGTAAACCACGATTGCTTTCGGCGTTTTGAGAAACTTGCCTTTGATGGAAAGCTCAATTTTGGGAATTTCTGCTCGGTACATCGCCGTGATCAAAAACCAAGCTAACGCCATCATCACCACAACAAAAGGTACGCCGAACATCATCCATTCGCCGAATGTAATCAGGTTGTCACCCACCAGATATTTTAGAGCGATGGCGTTGGGAGGGGTGCCGATTGGGGTGCCAATACCACCAATGTTGGCCGCGACTGGAATACAAAGTGCAAAGGCAATTCGTCCTGGGTCTTTGGGGCCAAACACCGCAATCACAGGCGTTAAGATGGAAAGCATCATAGCCGTCGTCGCGGTATTGGACATAAACATCGAGAAAATCGCCGTGATCAGCATCAGCCCCAACATAACGAATTTAGGGTCTTGGCCAAATGGCTTGAGCAGCACGCGTGCCAAGTTCACATCCAAGCGGTATTTGGTGGCCGCCATCGCTAGAAAGAATCCACCTAAGAAAAGCATGATGATTGGGCTGGCAAAGGTTGCCATGATTTCACTGTAAGACAGCAATTGCCCAAATGTTTCACTGCCTTCGTTTAGCCGGAAGAGGTACAGACCTTTGTCGGAAACCAATAAAAGCTCTAAAACAATAATGACGACGGACGTGGCGTAGATGGGAATCGGCTCAAACACCCAACACAACGCCGCCAATAAGAAAATGGCAATCACACGCTGCTGCACGATGGTCATGGCTTCAAACGGAAAGGCTGACAATGGCAACAACAGCACAATCAACGGAATGATAATAGGGATAATAAACTTCAGATACGGGCGCATAATACAACTTCTCTTCCTGAGATGGACACCTTAGAGTTTTAGCTCTATGGGGCTAGACAAGAAATTATGCGCGCGTGTTTCAAAACAAAATTTGGCGTTAGATCAATGAAACTGAAGTCACACGAAAAAACTTACTGAACTGTGCCTTACCTCACTAAACGCTGATAAAAAAAGCAGCGTAAACACGCTGCTTCTCATGACTAAGCTAATGATTAAGCTAATTATTGACCGACCTTTGAGTTGATCAGCTTCTTTGCCCCAGTTTCACTGTTCCATCGGTAGCAAACCACAGCGCCTGCTGGCGACGTCTACCCAGCAAAATCGGGCCGTCATCGTAGAACAAGAAGTTTTTCCAATGTTTGCGGAAAATGACCCACTTGGTTTCAATCACGTTGTATTTTTCGTAACAGAAATAGACCGTCACATCATCTTGCCAATCAATATGCTGAAGCATTTCCTCTGGCATGTCGGGTTCATCGGCTTCCCAAGCCGCCATCCAGTCAACTTCAGCTAGCCAATTACTTTGTTTCGTTGGCCAATCATCACTACCAAGACGTTCTGCATCTGGGCTATGGGCGCTGATGTTCTCTTTCCAAAACTGCGCAGAGCGTGCCTGATCCATCGGGCGAATGTGCGCGAGATCTTCTTGTGGCACTGGCATCGACGGATGCGTAAAAATCCATTTTCTTTGGTATTGGTCCAAAGTTAAATAAGACATTCAGATTCCTTAAGCTTTCAGCCACCCATTTTGGGTTGCCTGTTCAATAATTTCTTGCGCCTTATCCCATAACACATGGGAACCAAGGTCGATTTTCTGATTCACCGTCAACGCTTGCTGGCGAGTCACGCCATGCTCTTGCCAACTTTGTCCTTGGTTATGGTAGTTAAGCAGCATAGGAATGATTCGATCTAACGCCTTGCCAAACTTGGCATCTGCCGTTTGGGCGGCTTCAAACTCTAACCAGAGTTGAAGTAATTCTTCTCCTTGGTCAGCCGGCAACATGCCAAATAAACGCTGAGCGGCAGCAAGCTCTTTCTCCGCTTGCTGTTTTGACGCGACCGCATCGTACACAAAGGTATCGCCGGCATCAATTTCTACGACATCATGCAGCAGCAACATTTTCACTACGCGGCAGATATTGACAGGCTCATTGGCATGCTCTTCCATCAATAGCGCCATCAAAGCGACATGCCAACTGTGCTCTGCACTGTTTTCCAAACGTTTATCTGCACTTTTCACTCGCGTGCGACGCAGTACCGATTTCAGCTTATCCAGCTCCATCAGCAATGCCAGTTGCTTGTTCAATCGTTCCATTACTTTTCAACTCGCCAGTTAGGGTTGATTAAGGAGGTCAAGACGTGGTCTTGCCACTGCCCATCAATCAAAAGATAGGAATGCGCAAAGCCCTCTTTGCAAAAACCGAGATGCTCTAGCACGCCAGCACTGCGGTGATTATGCGGCATATACGCGGCTTGAATACGGTGCAAGTTTAGCTGCTCAAACATGTAGCCACACGCCATTTTTAATCCGCGGCGCATGTACCCTTTTCCTTGAGCCTCTTCAGCTAACGAATACCCCACATTGCAGGCGTAAAAAGGAAACTTCGACAAATTGCTAAATGAGATGGTCCCGACCATTTCATTTGTTTGCTCTTCAATCAAAACGCAGTAAAAGCCCAATTTCATTCGATGTAGCTCATGGAGCTTGATCAGCTTTTGCGCCCACCCATCTTCAGTGAAAAACGACGCTTCACGTGTCGGCTCCCACGGTTTTAAAAAGGTTTGATTGCATTGAAAGTACTGAGCAACCATCTCGGCATCGCTCACAGTAACGGTTCTTAGCACCAAGCCTTCGTCAACTTGATAAATGAAATATTGCTCAGCGCCCATATCAGTGTTTCTTAATTCCGTAGTCTCTTAGCTTATTGGCAATCGAGGTGTGTGAGACGTTTAAGCGCTTCGCCAACTTACGACTGGATGGGAAAGATTGGTACAAACGTTCCAATACTTGCGATTCGTAATCTCGCATGATCTCATCGAGTGAACCGTCCAGCTTCACTTGGGCATTAGAAGTGGCTACCGCAGCCGGTTGTGGCAAATGGAAATGCTCTGCTTTCAATACATCGTCATCCATCTCGGTAAGCGCACGCAACACCATGTTGTCCAGTTGGCGCATGTTACCCGGCCATTGATAGGCGGTGAGCTCGTCCATCAGTTTCGCTTCATATTCTGGCTTTCTAATTGCCAATTTTTGGCAATGCTTGGCAACAAAAAGATCGAGCAAAGGGCCAATATCACTGGAGCGAGAACGCAAAGATGGGATCGACAAGGTCAACACATTGAGTCGGTAGAAAAGATCTTCACGAAACGATCCCGCTTCAGCTAACGCAGCCAAATTGTGTTTGGTGGATGCGATGATTCTCACATCGACGTGCATCTCTTCTTCTGCGCCAACGCGACGGAAATTGCCATCCTGCAAGAAGCGCAGCAGCTTAATCTGCAAATGGGGGCTCATTTCACCGATTTCATCGAGGAAAACGGTGCCACCATTAGCTTGCTCGAAAATACCTTTATGGCCTTGCTGATGATTGAAAGAACCTGGGGCATGACCAAACAACTCGGTTTCTGCCACGTCATCAGGCATGGATGCACAACTCAACACCAAAAAGGGCTTACCCGCACGATGAGAGCGGTTGTGACATGCTTTCGCCAGCATCTCCTTACCCGTTCCTGTTTCCCCTTCAATAAGCAAAGGCTGATCGAGTAAGGCCAGTTTTTTGGCTTGACCAATAAGGGCTTTATGACGATTTGAAACGCCAACAAAATGCTCAAAACCCAGTTCACTGTGCGGGGAGAGTTGATGGCTATCGACCGAATTCGCTTTGGCGCCGCGCACCATTACAACCGTACTGGCAAACGTGGATTGTTTGGATTCATCTTGAATATAGACGGGCATGAACTCAAGCAGATAATCGAGGCCATCGATCACCATGCTTTCTCGCTGGCGGTGTTGTTCACCTTCTGACCAACGGCTAAACTTCAAACTGGGCAGGAGCGCGGCTATCGGCGCGCCAATCACCTCTTTTTCAGTTTTACCAATCAGCGCCAAGGCTGCTCGGTTCGCCATGTCCACCGCGCCCTTTAGGTCTATCGCCAAGACGGGATCGGGCAAGTTGTTGACGAGTGAAATCAGCTCGGTGTTATGGCGTTCCATCGGCATAAATTGGATTTTACGCACGTCTTTCACGCCAGAGATTCGACGAATTTCTGCCATCAGTAGACTGAAGGTATCAAAGTCTATATCAGGGCAATTGAGATAAATGATGCCACTGATATCAATTTCGATACCTCGTAAATCGATATTTTTGGAGGCTAATATATCGAGCAGCTCTCGGGTTAAGCCGAGTCTGTCTTCGCAAAAGACTTCTAGGCGCACGGAAAATCCTAATTCACACTGTCACGAAAAGTTGACAGTAGTTTCTACTATGCCCGCGTTAGCGTCAAGATGCGCCCGCTGAAACTCTATGGTTTTAGCGTGATAGAAGCGACTTTCGACACAATTTCTTTGCGAATTGCTGATAACTTAACCTGTGTTTCGGTTTGCCAAGGGATCGGCCTTAGCAATGCCATCGCTTTCAAACCCAGTCTCGCAGTCAAAATCCCCACACCAACGCCTTGCCCTGCTCTGGCAGACAGCTTGCCAGCGAGATCCATCGACATCAAATCCATACCCGCATCAATCACCAACTCACTGGCGCCCGCCACCGCCATGTTTGCCAACACCAAACGCAGCAAACGAATGCGCGATGCGTAGCCAAGCTCAATACCATAGATGGTTGAGAGCGTATCAATCATCTTGAAGTTACGCCAAGCCACCAGCAGCATGTCTGCGATGGCGAGTGGGCTAATGGCGACCAAAGCCGCAGACTCTGTCGCAAAGCGCGAGATCACTTGGGTTGCTTGTTTGTCTTGCTGAGTCACGACCATCGCATCGTACATCTGCAGGATTTCTGCGTCACTGTGTGCCGTATTAACGCTGTTTTTCCAGCGGTCATAAGCCGGATTCTCTTCTGCAACACCACTTTGTTTCGCCACTTTCTGGCAAAAGTCTTTACCTTGCCCAACACTGTCACTTTGCAACAATTTTTCCCCTTGCTCCTGCACGGAAAATAGGTGTCTCAATTGACGCAGCTTCCACAGTTCTTTTCCAATAGCCCCAAGCCCCAAGCCGGCAAGCACGGAAATCAAACCAGACCAACCGAGCGTCAGCCAATCGCCATTTTGCAATGCACTCAGCACGCTATCGACGGCTTGCCAGCCAACCAATCCGGCAAAAGCGGTAAACAGCCCTCCCGCTAACCACTTGCGACGGCCTGATGGGCGTATCACCTGCTCCAAAGCATCTTCAAGTACAGGTTCACTCTCTTCAATCGTGGTTGGAATGAACGTCTGCTGCTGATCAAATTGCTGCTGCGCAGTGAGCTCTGGTTTGTCTTGCTGAGAGAAAATCGTCTCTTCAAACACTTGTTTTGGTTTTAGATCGCTCATAGCAACTTATCTCCCAATAAAAACTCTAGGGCTTTATCAACTCGAATGTGTGGTAAAGGCTCTTCACGTTTGCCTTGCACTGGCCTAAAAGAGGTAAATTCAAACCCTCGCGCTTGCCAATAGTGCTCATCGGGTACTTTGCGTGGCACTTCGCCAGGAAAGAGGGTTAACGCTTGCCCTTCTAACGTCATCCCCTGAATGGCCGGTGTGCTCTTATCACCATTGGCAATAAAACCGGCCTGAGTCGCTTGTACCGACGCCATCGATAAACAACCCATTTCGATATTTTCGTATGCGGCGGTTTGCCATGCGGGGTGGATCATCTGTTGCAGCAAGGCAACCAAATTAGGATGCTGCTCAGGCGTCACGTGATCCGCTTTGGTAGCGGCAAACAGTACTTTGTCTATTTTGGGTGCAAACAGACGCTTAAGCAGTCCTGAGCGGCCATAACGAAAGCTGTGCATGATTTGCTCTAAGGCATCACGCATATCATAAAATGACTCACGGCCAGCATTGAGCGGCTGCAAACAATCGACCAACACAATTTGGCGATCGAAGGTTGAAAAGTGATGCTTGTAAAACGCTTTCACCACTTTTTGTTGATATTCCTGATAGCGCTTTTTCAACATCGCCAAATTGCTGTATTTGGCGGTTTTGTCCGCATCATCAAAGCGGCAAGGGAAAAATTGCAGCACTGGCGCACCAGCAAGCTCACCCGGTAGAACAAATCGTCCCGGCTGCACCCAATGTAAACCATGTTCTTTACAACGGTGCAAATAGTCAGTGTACGCCTGAGAGATGCTTTGCAGCTGTTTTTCATTCAGTTCCGCATTGAGATCTAAACTGTCGAGTTGACTGAGCCATTCACTCGCCAAATTCAAACGTTCGCCTTTCAGTGCATCAAACTGCGTCTGGCTCCAAGTGGCAAAATCGAGCTCCAACAATGGTAAGTCCAGCAGCCACTCCCCTGGATAGTCGATGATATCCAGATGCAAAATCGCGGTTTGACCCAGTAATTTCTTGGTTCTTTTCTTCGGTCGATACTTAATGGCAAGGCGGATTTCACTGACATCTCGCGTCGGTTCAGGCCACATTGGCGGCACACTGCAAAGCTGCTCCATCGCTTCATCGTAAGCGAATCTAGGCACCATCATGTTACTTTGTGGCTCTCGCTTGGCTCCAACGAGACGTTTATCTCGCGCGCTGCTCAGCAAGGGCATATTGTCGTGCGTTGAGGTATGGAGGAGTTGATTGACAAGTGAAGTGATGAACGCGGTCTTCCCGGCTCGGGAGAGCCCCGTTACCGCCACACGAACGTGGGAATCCATACTGCGGTGGATAAAATCATTCACTTCTCGGGTAATCTTCTTCATAGCCCTTCTCTTACTATCAAACAACACCATTCACTGTGCGCCAAAGTGTACCAACAATCAAAGGGATTTATTGGCGTATCTCATTTTCTTCTCTAGCGTGGGGCGAACCATAACTCGACTAATATTAATCGCAGATGAACAAAAAGCCCCTGATATAAATCAGAGGCTTAGTATAAGAACGCGAGGAATGCCGAGATTAATCGTCCTCAATCAGTTTGTAGATAACAAACAGAGCGATTTCCAGAATGAGCCACAATACGCAAGTGATGGTGACGTATTTCTCATCAAAAATGCTGATGCCGTGCAGAATCAAGTCATAACCGACAAAACTACCGACAACCACAGCGAGAATAATTTGTAATATTTGAATAAAGCGAGGCATTGAGCACTCCTTTTTGCTTTAAGTAGTGAGTGTTGAGCAAACGACCAGATGATATGGAACTGGTTGGTATTATACAAAAACAAAGTGCAGCTTTCGCTGCACTTATGTCAAATGTTTGCTAACTAAATCAGCACTTTGTCACATTCTTATTTTTGTGATTCCATTTCTTGGATTTTAACTTTCCAAGTATCAGGACCAATTTGGTGCGCGTTGGCACCAGTCGAATCCACCGCGACCGTCACTGGCATATCTTCGACTTCAAATTCGTAAATCGCTTCCATACCGAGATCTTCAAAAGCAACAACACGTGCTTTCTTGATGGCTTTCGCAACCAGGTACGCCGCACCACCGACCGCCATCAGATACACCGCTTTATGATTCTTGATTGACTCAACGGTGGCTGGGCCACGCTCCGCTTTGCCGATCATGCCCATAATGCCCGTTTCATCCAGCATCATATCAGTGAACTTATCCATACGTGTTGAGGTGGTTGGGCCTGCTGGGCCAACCACTTCGTCACCCACTGCATCAACAGGGCCAACGTAGTAGATAAACTTCCCTTTAAGGTCAACACCTTCAGGTAGACCTTCGCCATTTTGCAACATGGTTTGAATGCGTTTATGCGCTGCATCGCGACCGGTCAAAATCTTACCTGAGAGCAAGAGTGTCTCACCGGTTTTCCATTGCTGAACGTCTTCTTTGGTGACGGTATCGAGGTTAACACGGCGCGCGCTCGCACCAGCATCCCAAGTGATGTTTGGCCAATCTTCTAGTTTCGGTGGCGTCAGCTCCGCTGGGCCAGTACCATCGAGAGTAAAGTGAACGTGACGAGTCGCCGCACAGTTCGGGATCATACACACTGGCTTGGACGCTGCGTGCGTAGGGGCAGTTTTGATTTTCACATCCACCACCGTTGTCACCCCACCGAGCCCTTGAGCACCAATACCTAAGCGGTTGACACGATTGAAGATGTCCAAACGCAACTCTTCTTCTGCATTTTGCGGGCCACGCTCAATCAGTTCATGAATGTCGATGTGCTCCATCAACGACTCTTTCGCCAACACCGCCGCTTTTTCTGCTGTACCGCCAATGCCAATACCAAGCATGCCCGGTGGGCACCAGCCCGCCCCCATCAAAGGCAACGTTTTTTCTACCCACTCAGCAATATCGTCTGAAGGGTTAAGCATCACCATCTTGGTTTTGTTTTCAGAGCCGCCGCCTTTTGCCGCGATCTGAATTTCGACGCTATTGCCCGGCACCATATTGATGTGAACAACCGCAGGTGTATTGTCTTTGGTGTTAATACGTTTACCTGCAGGGTCCATCAGTACCGATGCACGCAATGGGTTATCAGGATTGGTGTAAGCCTGACGCACGCCTTCGTCAATCATCTGTTGTACGGTCAGATCCGTTGAGTCCCACTGAACGCCCATACCAATATTGACAAAACACGTCACGATACCGGTATCTTGGCAAATTGGGCGATGCCCTTCTGCCGACATACGCGAGTTAATCAAAATCTGCGCAATGGCATCTTTGGCCGCTTGGCTCTGCTCACGATGGTAGGCTTTCTCTAGGGCTTGAACAAAATCGAGTGGGTGGTAGTAAGAGATGTACTGAAGTGCATCAGCTACGCTGCTGATGACATCTTGCGTGCGAATTACAGTCATTGCATGCCTCGTTATAGTTATGCTTCCATAAACTTACTTAGTTGTATCGATTGTTGAGCTAGTGATCGAAAGAATCCATCCGATTTTTTATGAGTTCCCGACTGAACTAAGTAAGCGAAATTGTTTCGTTTTATGATACTCTTGCTTTCCATCACGCGCTATGCAGCAATCGAACTCTTTGTCACAAATTAAACAAATGAATAACAGCACAAATACAGCCATTTCTTCAAAAACACTGCCTTATCAAACGGACCTTGCCCAACAGTGGTTTGACGCCATCCAACATCAACCTTGGGCAATGCTGTTGCGTTCGGCATCACCAACACATGTTGACAGCCGTTTTGACATTCTCGTCGCAAAGCCCGTTGCGACGTTAGAAACACGTGGTGCGGTGACTGAGATCAAAACTAATGACGAAGTTATTGAAAGTAAAGATGATCCTTTCACGCTTCTTGCGCATTATCAACAGCGTTTTACCCCTGCTCTATCCAGTGATGAAGAGATTCCTTTTATTGGTGGTGCTCTGGGCTACTTTAGCTACGATTTAGGTCGTCGCGTTGAAAAACTGCCAGAGATCGCAACGCAAGATATTGCTGCGCCCGATATGGCGGTGGGCATCTACACATGGGCGTTGATTGTCGATCACCAGACGCAGAAAGCGCAACTGGTTGGCCAAGACGTAGAACAAGCTTATCAATGGCTGAGCATGCAAACACAAGCAACTGAAGCAACGTTTACCCTTACCAGCGATTGGCAATCCAACATGAGCCGTCACGATTACCAAAGTAAGTTTGATCGCGTACAGGAGTACTTGCTCAGTGGTGACTGCTACCAAATTAACTTAGCGCAGCGCTTTCATGCCACCTACCAAGGCTGCGAATGGCAAGCTTACCAACGGCTAGAGCAGAGCAACCAAGCGCCATTTTCTGCCTTTATTCGTTTGGAGGATGCGGCGATTTTGAGTGTGTCGCCCGAGCGTTTCCTCGAGCTCAAAAAACGCGTCATTGAAACCAAGCCGATCAAAGGAACTCGCCCTCGTCATAATGATGAACAACAGGACAAACAGGCGGCACTGGAACTTGCCAATGCCGACAAAGATCAAGCGGAAAATCTGATGATCGTCGATCTACTGCGCAACGATATTGGCCGTGTCGCCAAACCGGGCAGTGTGCATGTTCCTAAACTGTTTGACATCGAAAGCTTTCCCGCCGTGCATCATTTAGTCAGCACGATTCGCGCTGAGTTGGCAGCGCAGTATACTGCCGCTGACTTACTGCGAGCGTGTTTCCCGGGAGGCTCGATTACCGGTGCGCCGAAAGTGCGCGCAATGGAAATCATTGAAGAGCTTGAGCCTCATCGACGTTCCGCCTATTGCGGCAGTATCGGTTACATCAGTCGCCATGGTCGCATGGATACCAGCATTACAATTCGTACCTTAGTAGCGGAACAAGGTAAGTTGTTCGCTTGGGCTGGGGGCGGCGTGGTAGCAGACAGTCAATGCGATGCGGAGTATCAAGAGACGTTAGATAAACTGTCTAAGATTCTGCCAATCCTGCAGTAAGTCAAATGAAAGATAAAAGAGAGGAGATCAATGATCTCCTCTCTTTTTGAATAAGCTATTGTTAGTGCGCAGTGAACACGCACTTTGGGCCCCCTTTGACGCCGACTTCACGCATTGCTCTTTTCTTGTTACCGGTTAGGTTTTCACTGTCAGCCACTTTAACATCATTCGTTCAACATCATCAGCGGTGTAAGGCTTGGTGAGAATATCATTCATCCCACTCACTAAGCACTTCTCTCGCTCTTCCAATGTCGTACCGGCAGTAAGCGCCACAATGGGCGTCGCCAGCCCTTGCTCTCGTAAATAGTGAGTCGCCTCATAGCCATCCATTTCTGGCATGCGACAATCCATGAATATCAGATCATAGTCTTGCTGGCTAACCGCCTGAAGCGCCTCCACACCATTGTTTCTCACCTCCGGTGTGACTTGTAGCTTTTTCAACATTTGATTGATGATGACCTGATTCATGCGTATGTCATCGACCACCAGCACTTTTAGTGCTGCCCAATCCAGTTGATGACGCTCAACCTGTTCAGAGTGTGGCTCGAGTAACGGTTCATCACTCGCTGGCAGTGGGATGGCAAAATGGAAGCAAGACCCTTTACCTAACTCACTGCGAAAGCCGATCTCTCCTCCCATAAGGCGACAAAGGTTTCGACAAATGGCCAACCCCAACCCCGATCCTTCATAGTTGCGCTTGCTACTGCGGTCTGCCTGGACAAACGGGTCAAATAAGGTGCTTTTGGCCTGCTCGGCGATGCCAATACCGGTATCTTCTATTTCCACTGACAGCACATCGTCTTGCCAATGAGTGCGAAACGTAACGGCTCCATGTTGGGTAAACTTGATCGCGTTGCCAATCAAGTTCACCAAAATTTGTTTGATTCGCTCAACATCTCCGCATACACAGCGAGGCATGCCAAACTGTTTCTCAATGTGAAAGCCAATCTGTTTTTCGCTCGCTTTGGCGGCAAATATCCCGACGATGGACTCTTCCACCTCTGGCCAACGAAACACTTTCGGCACAATTTCCATCATGCCGGCATTCATTTTGCTGAAATCGAGCAGATCATTGATGATGACTCGCAGCAGCTCTCCCCCCTGACGTAGGTTTCTTAGATAGAGTTGCTGCTCATCATTGAGGTAGGTGTTACCCAGCAGTTCAGCGCTGCCTAATACCCCATTTAACGGGGTACGTAGCTCATGATTGATCATCGCGACAAACTCTTTGGTCGCTTTCTCTGACTCTTCTGCTCGCTTACGTAGCTCCGTTTCTCGCTCCATCCAAAGTTGACGATTGAGAGCATTGCTGACCAAATCAGCGATCAGGCAGAGCTGGTTGGAAATAAAATCGAGATCGATATCGAAGTGATCAATGGTGAAGACCATGCTGCCAACAGATTCACTTTCTAAAATGATGGGAATGCAAAGCGCGTCGCCAAACCACTCAGCACGCGTTCGGCTATAGTCAGCTCGATAGAGAAACCCCGTCGGCTTCAGCCCATATTCAAGACTTTTGAGCGTCGTTAGGATGGGCTTATCCAGCTTCAACCACGCTTGACGAATCACCGACGCACGAGAAAGACGCTCCAATAGATTGGCCAATAATAAATCATCGATACCATCGACAATGAAGACTCGACCAAACGTGATTAAGGTGTCATCAATTTGCTGCTCAAACTCAAACTTGAAAAGCTGTTGTTCCGATTTTAACTCCAACTGCTTCAACGCCAGTTTGAGTTGTTGATTGGATTGGTAAAGCTCCAAGCTTTTTTCTTCCAACAGCCTTTCCGCTTCTTTTCTTGAGGCGATGGCGCGTTGGAGTTTGCGATTGAGATGCAAAGAATCATCCATCTTGTTTACCCTTCACCAAAGCAACATTGAAACGAACGTGACTGCCTGTCGGGTTGAGTGTCTCCATCTGTATCGCTAGCTCTTCGCCAAAATGCTTGGCACACCCTCTCATCAATCCAAGGCAAACATGCCCCATACAACGCGCGCTTTTGTAGTCAAACACCATCTTCATTCGATCTTGTTCTATGAAAATAAATTCCGGCGGCTTGGCATCGGGGTAAAGTTTCTTCACCTCAACATGGATATACTCTTCCACATGGCGAATAAACTGAAAGGTTGAGTGACATTGATGCAGGCTTGAACGATTAGAAATGGACGCCAATAAGTTATCGAACACCGCCTCACCGAAGACCTCTTGCAGCTGCTCAACGGGAAGCCCCGTCACCTGGCTAAGATGCACAATCAAACTGACCAGTTTTCGGTGGTCGTAGCTCCCTACTGCGGTGTAGATGCCTTGGTCATTGGCTCTATCCAAAATGTCATCCAAAACCGCCAAGCCAAACTTTTCTTCGACCAATTCCAAAAATTCAGTGAAAATGATTCCCTTCATTTTTTGCGCTACCCTGTAATTAGACGCTATGCCAAATAAGCATGGTGTATAAAGTAGGTTTGATCAAATGACGGGCAGAGGTAATACCTTGTTTGAGCTTAATAAAAATCAACTATTACAATCTTTTCAGTTCAATCTGCCTCGCGGTTATCACGCAGAGTCCACCGCACGTGTTGCGCACTTGAAAGGCAGTAAACTTCGCGATGCCGCCGTGTTAATTGGCTTTGTTGAACGAGAGCAAGGCTTGAATGTAATTTTGACTAAACGCGCCTCTCATCTGAAACATCATCCGGGACAAATTAGCTTTCCGGGTGGCAAGTACGAAGAAAGTGATAGTTCTTTACAAGCAACGGCGTTGCGCGAGACGCGTGAAGAGATAGGAATTGCACCAAATGCGATCTCCATTTTTGGCCAAATGCCGGAATTGGTTACCGTCAGCCGATTCAAAGTCACACCCATATTGGCGTTTGTCGAACCAAATTATCAAATCGTCATTGATAAAAATGAGGTCGATGAGGTGTTCGAAGTACCCGCCAATCACCTACTTGATACGCAGAAACTGAAAAGTGCCCAGTTTCGCGTGAATCAATCTCATCATCGAGTCTTTGCCATTCCCTATCAGCATCATTTTATCTGGGGGATGACTGCCCAGATAATCCAAGCCATGCAGCAACAAATTATGAAGCGAGGTTAAGAGTTGTTAACGGCCTCATTACCAAACATCAGGTTAGTTATTTTAATCTCCGCCAAAGCAAACGTTTGGCATGAAAATATTTTGTACAAACACCCCTTCAAATTAGTTTTTATAATGCCACGCATTAGCAATCATCACGTGTAGCACATCATTTTCGTGATGATAAACAGGTTTTTGACATATCATTCAATAAGCACGAGCAATACATGATTTAGATCTAATTTTCTTGCCACAAAAAAGTGCAGAATTGCGGCCGACTTATTTCCTGTTCCCAAAATGAGTAATCAAAAATGAAAACAACTTCAACTGCGGCTCCTGCCGTACAATCTTCTAGTAAGTTTACTTACAAAGATTTCACTTGGTGTCTGTCCCTTTTCGGTACAGCGGTAGGTGCTGGTGTACTTTTCCTTCCAATTAAAGCGGGTGCTGGCGGCTTCTGGCCATTAGTAATGTTAGCGCTACTTGCAGCACCAATGACTTGGTTCGCTCACAAATCTCTCGCTCGTTTCGTTCTTTCTGCTAAAAACCCAGAAGCGGACATCACTGACACTGTAGAAGAGCACTTTGGTAAGACTGGCGCAAACCTTATTACTTTTGCCTATTTCTTCGCTATCTACCCAATCGTTCTGATTTACGGTGTTGGTATCACAAACACAGTGGACTCTTTCCTTGTTAACCAAATGGGTATGGAATCCATTCCACGTCCACTGCTATCTGGCGCATTGATCCTTGCAATGACCGCTGGTGTGGTATTTGGTAAAGAACTGATGCTAAAAGCAACATCTGCAATGGTTTACCCACTAGTATTCGTTCTTCTTGCACTTTCTGTCTACTTGATCCCAGATTGGAACACGTCGATGATGCAAGTAGCACCGGATTGGTCTTCTATGCCTGTTGTCGTATGGCTAGCAATTCCTATCATCGTGTTCTCATTCAACCACAGCCCAATCATCTCTCAGTTTTCTAAAGAACAGCGCCTACAGTATGGTGACAAAGCGGTTCAGAAAACCGATGCGATCACTGGCGGTGCAGCGATGATGCTAATGGGCTTTGTTATGTTCTTCGTATTCTCTGTTGTACTGTCTATGTCTCCAGAGCAACTGGCTTCTGCGAAAGAGCAAAACATCTCTGTACTTTCTTACCTAGCGAACGTACATGAGTCTCCACTGATCTCTTACCTTGGTCCACTGGTTGCATTTGCAGCGATCACCTCTAGCTACTTCGGTCACTTCCTTGGTGCACATGAAGGTTTAGTTGGTCTGATCAAATCTCGTTCAAACAGCCCTATCAGCAAGATCGAGAAAGCGTCGCTACTGTTCATCGTTATCACCACTTGGATCGTGGCTATCGTTAACCCAAGTATCCTAGGCATGATTGAAACAATGGGCGCACCAATGATTGCGGCAATCCTGTTCCTAATGCCTGTATTTGCAATGCAAAAAGTGCCAGCGATGGCGAAGTACAAAACTTCAGCAGCTGTGCAGATTTTCACAGTTATCTGTGGTCTTGCTTCTATTACTTCTGTAATCTACGGCGCTCTTTAATCTCACTCCCCCTGTAAGATGAGAATAAAGACAAAAGCATAACGATAAGATAAAGCCTCCCTCCTCCTTGGGAGGCTTACTTTTGAGGTAATCAAAATGATTAGTGTATTTGATATCTATAAGATCGGCGTTGGTCCTTCAAGCTCACACACTGTAGGTCCAATGAAAGCGGGTAAAGAGTTTATTGATGATCTTCGCGCAATGGGAAAATTACGTGACATCACTAAAATCACCGTTGATGTTTATGGTTCATTATCACTGACAGGGAAAGGTCACCATACGGATATCGCCATCATCATGGGTCTTGCTGGTAACACACCAGAGAAGGTGGATATCGATTCCATTCCGGGCTTTATTGCTCGTGTAGAAGAAACTGAACGCCTGCCAGTTGGCATGCATTGTCATACCGTTTCATTCCCTCGTGAAGGCGGAATGAACTTCCACAAGACCAACCTTGAGCTACACGAAAACGGCATGCAAATCCACGCTTGGATTGATGACGAAAAAGTATACTCAAAAACCTACTACTCAATCGGTGGTGGTTTCATCGTGGATGAAGAGAACTTTGGTAAAGACAACAACAGCTCTATCAAAGTCCCTTATGAGTACATCTCAGCGGAAGAGTTAGTCAACCAGTGTAAAGAGCACGGTTTGTCTATCAGCGCACTTGTGATGAAAAACGAGCACGCTCTGCACTCAGATGAAGAGACTCGTACTTACTTCGCAAACATTTGGCGCACCATGCGCGAGTGTATGGAGCGTGGTATGAACGAAGAAGGCATTCTACCTGGTCCACTGCGTGTTCCTCGTCGTGCTGCTTCACTTCGCCAGTTGCTGCTAACCTCAGAAAAAACCTCGAACGATCCTATGGCCGTGGTTGACTGGGTAAACATGTTCGCTTTCGCGGTAAACGAAGAGAACGCAGCGGGCGGTCGAGTCGTAACAGCACCCACTAACGGTGCATGTGGCATCATCCCAGCCGTTCTTGCGTACTACGACAAGTTCATCCAAACAGTAACAGAGAAAGATTACATCCGTTACTTTGCTGCTTCGGGTGCGATTGGCGGTCTGTACAAACGTAACGCTTCTATCTCTGGCGCTGAAGTCGGCTGTCAAGGCGAAGTAGGCGTAGCGTGTTCTATGGCAGCAGCTGGCCTTGCAGAGCTTATGGGCGGTAGCCCAGAGCAAGTGTGTATGGCAGCAGAAATCGCTATGGAGCACAACCTTGGCCTAACGTGTGACCCTGTTGCAGGTCAGGTACAGGTTCCATGTATCGAGCGTAATGGTATTGCGGCGGTGAAAGCGATTAACTCAACGCGTATGGCACTTCGTCGCTCTTCTGCACCTCGTGTCTCTTTGGATAAAGTGATTGAGACGATGCTGGAAACGGGCAAAGACATGAACGCGAAATACCGTGAAACATCACAAGGTGGCCTGGCCATTAAAGTGATTTGCTAATATCCACAGCGTAATAAGATTTGAGCCCAGGAAATGACCTGGGCTTTTTTGTTCTGTTCTCTGTTCATCATTCCAAGCATTTTTTCGCCTTTAGATCGCTCATTTTCCCTGATTACTACGCTCTGAATCGTTTCATTTATAAAACTATAAAAAATTCTAAAACCATCACTATATCCAATTGTTTAGGATATCCCCGTAAAAAATCACATCCCAAGCCACAATTTATTGATAACGTAGCCAAAAATTTAATTTGGAGCCCCACAACACATGATTAGGTTTGAACTAGGAAACCAAATCTGCGTTTGCTTGTCCGAAAACGAAATTTCACTAGAGCTCAATAACACACTCCACGACGCCATTCCCGTTACACCAAATGAGTATGCCATTCTGTCGATTATCGCCGCACACGGTAGCCTAAATGCCCCCGTCAGTCAGCGCTCTGTCGAGAGAAAAATCACTCAGCAGTACAAGGTGGCACTGCCCGAAAATGGGTTTAAAAATGCGGTGGCCGCTTTGAGAAAGAAGTTTCGCAAGCTCACGGAAGATCATTTCATCACCCATAAAAACATCATCGAAAACATTCATCGGACAGGATATTTCATCCCATTTCTTATGCAGCATCACTACGACAACGGCCTTTATCAGCAAGAGCGCATTAATCGACACACCAAAAACAGTGTCTGGAAAGCGCTGGCCATTGGGCTAAAGAACCACAAGATCTACTCTGACATCACGCTAGTCATGTTGGTAACGGCATTGATTTTTTTCGCCGTATGCTATTACGCCATTAACAGTATTGTGCGGCATAACTACCTAGACAGCTCACTCGACATTGCGCAAAACCTGTCTGAAATGAGCTGTTTTGCCAACGAAGCGGCGCTAAGAGAGCAATTTGACAATGTTAAGTTAGTGGAGTCGAGCATGATGCTCGATAGATTCAACATACGATGCTTGATCACGCCAGAGACGGTTTCTCCAGTCAGTGAAAAAGCCTTCAACGAATGGAGCAAAAATGAAAACTACACCACCCAAGCCTATGAACTCAATGACGCTGTGGTGCTGGTGCGAGTCAAAAACATCAATCTTTCAAACAGTGTCGAAAATCATATCTCACGCTTTTTCCTCGCGGGAATGAAACTCTCCACCAACACGGGTACGTCCCTTGAGATTGGCAATACCAAGGAGCGCTTTTTTCATTTTAAAACTGACAACAACGGCTACAAGGAAGTATTTTATGTCTCTGGCCCTTTTCAGAGCATCTTAGCTTTAAGTACGTTCTTTTTGTGTGTGCTTCGATACAAGTCGATCCAAGCTTTTCTGTATTATCTTCTCGCTATTCGACATTTTAGTATCCGCCTAGAACCGATTTATAACACTTCGACACAGAAAACCATCCATTTTGAAGCCTTATCCCGATTCACGGTCAAAAACACGCAAAAGTTCATTGAAACCCTGATTGGTAATGGCCTGTTGCTGACTCATACTATTCTGGTTCTTCGGGCCATTTATGCTAACCAACCATCACTTAAAGTGCCGATTAGCATCAATGTCTGCCCCTCTTTACTGCAAGGACACAATTTCTCCGCCCTTTATCGTGAGCTCTCCAGTCTCGATTGCCGTTTGCTGACGATTGAAATAACCGAGAATGCCTCTATGTATTACACTGCCGAAATTTACCAAAATGTGGCCAAGCTAAAGCAGCTCGATTGCAAAATCAGCATTGATGACTTTGGGACAGGCAATAATAACGTCGCCTTGATCAGTAAGATTAATCCTGACTATCTCAAAATCGACCGCGAGTTTGTAATTGGGGTAAAAAGTGATGACAAGAAAATTGAAACACTAAGACAACTAATTGCCATGGGCAAAACCTACCACTGCACTGTGATTGTTGAAGGCGTTGAAACGGCCGACAGCGCCCATTTGCTCACCACCCTTGGGGCTTACGTGCATCAGGGTTATTACTACCCACTTCACTATTAATACTTTGCTTGTCACGGTGAGTGTCATTTCATCAACGGCACAATCACCGTGAACAAACTTTGCACGAAATGAAAGCCCGCATTAATGAAGCCAATTATGAATACAATCAAATACCTAGACGATAGCATTGATTGGAATTTATAATGCGGCCTCGCACTTATCGTTTCGCTAGTTACTGTCATGATTGCAATAAAGCCTACTAAGCTACGAGATTTCGCCAGCTTGATGCAATTGGATGTGCATGAAGAACAAAAAGGATTTTTTAAGCCTTTTGAGCAGGCTTATCAAAAACGCCATAAGTCCGAAGCGTTTTTTACGATTTATTCGGACAGTTCGACGGTTGGTTATTTGGTCATTGATAAAGGGTTTTCTCAGCACGCGCCATTTGCCAAACGCCATGAGCTGGGGCTGAACTACCTGATGATTGATCGTCAATACCAACGTCAAGGTATAGGAACTGAGGCACTGAAGAAGCTGTTTGTGTACGCGTACACCATTGATCCAGAGAGTAATTCTCTCTGTCTGACTGTGCCAAATAGCCACAAAACGGCCAATGAGTTTTTCCTCTCCGCTGGCTTTACCAATACCGATAAAGTCATCTATGGCGAAGTAGAAAAAGAGTGGATTTTACGCCACCCATTGGGATAGGCGTTTTAACACAGCTCAGAAACAACAAAGGCAAGCTTCATGCTTGCCTTTGTTTCAATTTTCTAAGGGCGATTACTCACCTTTGTAGATACAGCCTGCGGTGCAAGTTTCCTTGATTTCCACTTTGCTCAGTAGTGGTAAATTTGGCTTAAGTTGTTGCCAAATCCATTTTGCCAATACTTCGCTGGTTGGGTTTTCTAGGCCTTCAATATCATTTAAGTAATAGTGATCTAAGCGGTTATAAATCGGTTTAAACGCCGCTTTGATTTCAGCAAAGTCCACTACCCAGCCAGTATGCGGATCCACTTCACCTTCAACATATAAACGAACTAAGAATGAATGGCCATGTAGGCGACCACATTTATGACCTTCAGGAACATGTGGAAGATGATGGGCAGCTTCAAACATGAACTCTTTATACAATTCGGTTCTCATCACGATACTCAGGCTTTTTCAAAGAGTGGCAATACTAAGGATTAATTATAGGGGTGACAAGCGTTGGCTGTGAATATCGAACAATAATCTCCTGCCAAACGTTTAGCTATATGGACTAGACCTAAGTCGCATGTCGGAATAATGACCATTACGTCAATAATACGTTCACAACGTACTCACATCACATTTACAAAAACCTTATTTTGTCTATGGTCACACTGCAGAAATCTCATGATCGCGACACTTTAAACGTCAGCTTAAAATATTGAGGTCTATTCCAAAACTCAATTATAAAAATTATGCGCTCAACCATAACCTTCAAATTACTTGTCGCCCTTATCACCGTCTTTACCTTTGTCCTAGCGGTATCGACAGCCTATCAATATTATCAACAAAAACAGCTTATTAACTCTGTTTTAAGTGAACAACTGCACGACAAAGCCAGTAACTATTTCGACAGCCTAAATATGATGATGATCACGGGGACTATGGCCCAGAAGGAGACATTGCGACAAAAAGCCCTCGCCCAAGAGGGTATTGAGCAAGTCCGTGTATTACGCAGTGAGTTGGTGAGTAAGTTGTATGGCCCAGGCCAAGCGAATCAAGCCCCACAAGATGACATCGATCAGAGAGCGTTAAATGGTGAGTTGGTGATCGAACCTGTGGAAGCCGATTGGGGCAAAGGTTTGGTCGTCGCTCTGCCAATGAAATCCAGCGAGAATTACCGAGGCACCAACTGTGTGGCCTGTCATATGGCTGCCGAAGGCGAAATCTTGGGTGCAATTCGTTTGGAATACAACTTAAGCCATGTCAATTCGATGATTAATAAGCAAGCGATGTTTGCCATTGCGATTATGTCTTCGATTGCTTTTGTGGGCTTTTTGATCACCATGACTCTGATCCGCAAGATCATTGTCCGCCCTATTCAAGCCACATCGCACTTTATGACTAAAGTGAGTAAAAGCAAGGATCTCGCCCAACGCGTTACTATCACTCAAAAGGACGAGGTTGGCATGCTTGCCACATCAATTAACTCCTTTATGGACACGGTCACAGAGAGCCTTAATCAAGTACAATCGACCTCTCACTCGCTCGCTAACTCAGCGACCCGCCTAACGCATGTAGCCCAACGCACCGATTCTGCGGCAAACAACCAACAACAAGAAACCAGCGATGTGCAACACGCCATCGAAGCAATGCAACATCAGCAAATCGAAGTCGAACAAGCCACCGTCAATGCAACCGAATTGGTGAATCACACTGTGGAAGTGGCAACCACCAGCTCCAACCAAGCGCACAATGCCAGTGAAGAGATCAAAAATCTGGTCGGCGATATTGATAAAGTGCGAGACCGGATTTCAGAGCTCAATGCGCAAACCGATGAGGTTTCGTCAATTTTAAGTGTGATTCACGCCATTGCCGATCAAACGAACCTGCTGGCATTGAATGCTGCCATTGAAGCCGCTCGTGCCGGAGATCAAGGCAGAGGCTTTGCCGTGGTTGCCGATGAAGTACGCAGCCTAGCGTCACGCACTGCCGTCGCCACAGGCGATATCGGCTCCATCATCGCTCAGTTCCAGCAAGGCAGTTCCGACTCTCTGCGCGCGGCAGCGCAAGTCTCCAAGCATGCCCACCAGCGCTCTCTTGAAGTGGAAGCCTTGTCTGACACCATGCGCAAAGTGGTTGAGGAGATGCATCAAGTCCTCTCGCACACCAAGCACATTCAATCGCAAACGCAAGCAACGAGCCAATCCAGCCTTGCGATTCAAGCCAAAATTGGCACCATCACCCAACACGCCGATGACACCTCGCATTCCGCGAGCCATACGCGTGATATCTCCGTCGAGTTAGAACAGCTTTCAGAGCATCTAGAGCAATTAATCAACCAATTCACCCTCAGCAACCGCTCGTTTCAGTCGAAATGAAAGAATTTCTTGGCTGGAATGAACATTAAAGGTTGAAGCTAGCGAATTGACAGGTAATATGTTCCGATGAATCTGTAAAATTCTATCCAACCCAATGTTTCGCTTAATTTTTGAACGCTTACGTTTTTGGCAAACATTGGGTTGTATGTTTACCTCAATGGAGATTATTTAAAACATGACTTACGCGCCTGTAAAAGACGTATTAAGCGGTAAGCTGGCAGTGGACAGTGAAGTCACTGTACGCGGCTGGATCCGTACACGTCGTGATTCCAAAGCTGGAATCTCTTTCCTCGCCATCTACGACGGCTCTTGTTTCGACCCGATTCAGGCCGTGGTCCCAAATAATCTTAATAATTATAACGACGAAGTACTCAAGCTAACGACTGGCTGCTCTGTTGAAGTAACCGGTAAGATTGTGGCTTCGCCTGCCGCTGGCCAAGCGTTTGAGCTTGCAGCGACTGACGTAAAAGTGGTTGGTTGGGTTGAAGATGCAGATACCTACCCAATGGCGAAAACACGCCATTCTATCGAGTACCTACGCGAAGTGGCTCACCTACGTCCACGTACTAACGTGATTGGTGCAGTTGCACGTGTTCGTCACTCGTTGTCTCAAGCAATCCACAGTTTCTACCACGAGCAAGGCTACTACTGGCTATCGGCTCCGCTTATCACCGCTTCTGACTGTGAAGGCGCTGGTGAGATGTTCCGTGTGTCAACACTGGATCTTGCGAACCTACCTCGTACTGAGAGCGGTGACGTTGATTTCAACGAAGATTTCTTCGGTAAAGAGACATTCCTAACCGTTTCTGGCCAGCTAAACGGCGAAGCGTACGCATGTGCATTAAGCAAAATCTACACATTCGGCCCGACTTTCCGTGCTGAAAACTCAAACACCAGCCGCCACCTAGCGGAATTCTGGATGGTTGAGCCAGAAGTCGCGTTTGCTGATCTGAACGACATCGCGAAACTGGCTGAAGACATGCTGAAATACGTTTTCGCTGCCGTACTTGAAGAGCGTCGTGATGATCTAGAGTTCTTTGCTAGCCGTATCGACAAAGATGTCATCAATCGCTTAGAGCAGTTCGTGACTTCTGATTTCGCACAAGTGGATTACACAGACGCGATTCAAATCCTATTGGATTCTGGCCGTGAGTTCGAGTTCCCAGTTGAATGGGGTATCGACATGTCTTCTGAGCATGAGCGTTTCTTAGCAGAAGAGCACTTTAAAGCTCCGGTTATCGTGAAAAACTACCCGAAAGACATCAAAGCATTCTACATGCGCATGAATGAAGATGGCAAAACGGTTGCCGCGATGGACGTACTTGCACCAGGCATCGGCGAAATCATCGGTGGTTCACAGCGTGAAGAGCGTTTAGACGTACTGGATGCTCGTATGGTTGAAATGGGTATCGATCCAGAACACATGAACTGGTATCGCGACCTGCGCCGTTACGGCACTGTACCGCACGCTGGTTTCGGTTTAGGCTTCGAGCGTCTTGTTTCTTACGTAACAGGCATGGGCAACGTACGTGACGTGATCCCATTCCCACGTACACCACGTAACGCAAACTTCTAATTTTTTAGAATTGTCGTTGAAATGAAAAAGCCTCCCAAGTCGGAGGCTTTTGTTTTTTAAGGCAATATTACTCTTGCGCATCATTTTCGATATCCGCATTCAAGGCATACCTCACGCCTAGTAAGCACAAGCCAAGCATGAAAAAGGGAATGATTGCCGCAGTGTACTCAGTCCAAAATAGCTGTGAAAAAGATTTCGCTAGTATCAAGTGTGCAAACACCAAAAGAAAGGCGCTAAAAATCGCGACAATCATCAGTTTAATTTCTTGTTTTGCCGGTTGTTTACTCCGCTCGGTTGCCATCCATCATCACTCCTTTTGTCAGGGAGCTTTATTGAATCACACCGTCGCTTCTCTCTACAGGCACAGTTGTCTGGAAAAATCCCTAATCAGTTGCGAGACGGTTAATCGTCACCGCCAAACATCGGATTGCTTGCACAAGGTCATCACTTTCTGGCAATGAGCAATTGATACGTAAATAGTGGTCAAACCGCTTTGTTTGGCTAAATAAACCGCCATAAGCCAATAGCACACCCTGCTGCTTCAGTTGCGCATACACCAGACGCGCTTGAATGGGTTCAGGCAACTTAAGCCATAAAAAATAGCCGCCCGTCGGCGATGAAAATTGCACCGTATCAGGCAATTGTCGCCTGAGTTCGCTCATCATCCATTGCTGTCGTTGTTTTAGCGTGCTACGCAACTTGCGCAGATGTTTATCATAGCCATCGTTTTGCAAGTAATACGCAACGCCTTGTTGTATCGGTGCACTGCCCGATAACGTAGAAGTCAGCTGCAACTTTTGGATTGCATGGTTAAAACGCCTTGTCACGACCCAACCAAGCCGATAACCGGGGCACAAGCTTTTCGACAGTGAACCACAATGCAATACACGATCTTCCCGATCATAGGTTTTAAATGAGCTCGGCTTATCTTGTGAATAGTAGAGCTCGGAGTAAACATCATCCTCAATTAGATAAAGCTGATAACGATGGACTAGCTCAACCACCGCTTGCTTCTTTTGCTCGCTCAATGTCACGCCTGTTGGATTTTGGAAGTTACTCATCAACCAACACGCTTTGACTTCATTGTTAGCAAGCACGTGCTCGAACTGCTCAAGATTCAGGCCCTCACACACATCGACATCAACTTCAATGACGTTGAGCCCAAGCCGCTGAGCCGCTTGCAGTGCGCCATAAAAACATGGAGATTCGACTACGATGGTATCTCCTGGCCTTGTGACCACTTGCAAACTCAGATTTAGCGCTTCCATTGCACCCGAGGTCATAACGATGTCGTGATGGGTCAAATCCATCCCTTGCTGGATATATCGCTGTGCAATCAAGCGTCTCAACGCTTCATTACCTGGCGGTAAGTTGTTAAGCAGATCATTCGCAGACATCTTACGCCCCGCACTGGCTAAATTGCGATTGAGGGCTTCTAAGGGGAAAAGATGAACATCGGGGAAAGCCGAACCCAGTTTCACCGCCTGACTCTCACTTTGATCTTTCAGAAAGTCATACAACTCGTCACTAAATGATGGTAGCGCACTCACGAACGGTTCTCGTGGTGCCGTGAGTCGTTGCAAATCAGAGGTGACAAAATAGCCCGATTGCGGCTTTGCAATAACCCACCCTTGCGCTTCAAGCAATTGATACGCCTGTAACACGGTACCCGCACTAACACCATGATGCTTGCAAGCCATTCGCACCGAAGGCAGTTTTTCTCCCGCTCTCCAAGTTTTACTTTCGATCTGCTGTCTAAACGACTGTGCCAGTTGGCGATAACGATTCATATATCCCTCATAAAACGAAGCCGAGCAACCATATCACAGTTTGTTGAGCTGAATTTGCGCAATGAGCAATTGTTCAAAGTTAGTTGTCACATTTCTTGCTACAAATTAGCCATTTTTGTCCCATACTGTCAGTGAAATCATGCATCTCTTAGGAGGAACAATGAAAGTTTTTACATTAGACGATCTTTCATATAACGGCGTGCATCAAGGTGTTCATAGCTGGAATCACCCTCAAGGCGACAACCCCTACTACTGGCATCCGGACTGGATCCATATCGCAGAAGACGCGACTGGAATGTATCCCAAACGCGAATTAGACGTGCCAACCGGTGAAACCGCCACAGAGCGACACGCCGCTGAAGCGATTGTCAAACATCTCAACGGTGAATAGCTTACTTACTGTCTCAATGAGCTTGCCAATCGTTCCAAATGAGAACTAGAACAGATTGTCACAAAGACACACGATAGCAACGAGATTCACTTCACGTTATTTTTGCGCGCATCTGTTACATTTACGCAGCTTATAGTGATTATGCGCACAGCTGTCGCAAAACAAGAGATGATAAAAATGAAAAAATACAACTCAGATGACATTCAATACAAAGGCGAAACCAATGGCGTCCATAGCTGGACTGCCCCATCTGGCCAACCTTACTATTGGCATCCAGATTGGTTGCACATTGCGGAAGACGCGACTGGCTCACACCCAAAACAAGAGCTAGACGTAGAAGAGGGTTCTCAGCCAACTGAGAAACACGCGATGAAAGCGATTCTTAAACATATGAATGATTGGGCAGCGAAAAAACTAGCAAACAATCCTGACATCGAAACCAACGCAATCGAATCAGAAATCAACCTGAAGAAATAAACGCTTTCGATACACCACCTAATGAAAAAAGCACCGAATGATCGTCGGTGCTTTTTTATTTTTCGTTGTAAAAATGTATCCTTTATTGCAATGAGAACATAGAATGCTCGGTCTTTTATTTGCAACAAGAATGCTTTTGCTTACTTGAATATTCCAAGCTGATGCGAGGCGCTCTTCTACACTAAAGTGAGAAGAAGGTTCTTTTCTTAGATCAATCAGCGTAATGCTGAAGGTAAAATTAAGCAGAGAATTGGCCAAGTCGCATTTGCTGCGAATGATAATTACAAGGGCTTACACAATGTCTCATTACAACGCGCCATTAACTTTCAAACTCTATGCGCTTGCTGCCATCGTTTTTGGTACTTATGGCGGTCGCGTTTGTCCTATGCTGGCAACGCTGTCACCTCTAGAAGTGCTGGCGCACGTTTCTATTACTTTTCTTGCTGTCTTTGCAGTACGACACTTTTTCTTTGCTCAACATCGATGGGTCCGCGAACAAAAACACGCGCAGCTCGATACCATATTGTTTTTTATCGGCAGCTTACCTCTTGCCTACTACTACAACAGCCAATATGACTTCACCATTGATAGCAATTTAAAAGTACTGTTTGGTATGACGTTGTTTGGCTTTTTTACTGGATTGATCCTGCAACTCAAAGCCAAATTACTTCGCTTTGAGCTTCTTGAGAACAATGCCACTCGCCAAGACACCCTGAGTGGCGAGCGGCAATCGATTATCAAACAGCTCATTTTGATGATGACGCTGCTTATCATCGCATTGACCACCATGCTGACCATGGTGGCAGTGAAAGACATTTTTTGGCTGGAGCACAACCCAGAGAGATTACTCGATGGCAGTGGCAAGATCAGCATCATTAAAGAGTTCATCTATTTAGGCGTAGTACTAGGTGGGTATGTCCTAGCCATTCTTCTCTTGTGGTCGAAACTCATGAAAAAGATTTTGTTGCGACAAGAGCATTCCCTACAAGAAGTGACCAATGGCGCAATAGGATGCCGCCTTGCCGTTTTCGAGCATGATGAATTGGGCTCAATGGCAGCGCTCACCAACAAAATGTTGGATAGCCTGCAAGCATCGCAAGATGAGGTAAAAACCACTCGAGATGTGGCCATCGTCAGTCTCGCAGCGCTCGCCGAATCACGCGACAACGAGACGGGTGCCCACATTATTCGCACGCAGGAATACGTTAAAGCATTGGCAGAGCATTTAGCCCACGATCCACAACACGCTTCTCTGCTGACGCCAACTTACATCGATTTACTCTATAAATCCGCCCCCCTTCACGATGTGGGAAAAGTCGGTATCCCTGATAGTGTGCTACTCAAGCCAGGTAAATTAACCGACGAAGAATTCGACATCATGAAAGGTCACCCACAAATTGGCGCTGATGCCCTCTCGATTGCTGAAAAACGCATGGGCTCCAGTTCTTTTTTACGAGTGGCCAAAGAGATCTCCCTCTCTCACCATGAAAAATGGGACGGTTCTGGTTATCCCAATCAACTGGCTGGCGAAGCGATCCCACTATCTGGTCGATTAATGGCGCTCGCCGACGTCTACGATGCACTGATTTCTAAGCGTGTATACAAACCGGCATTTAGTCATGATAAAGCCAAAGAGATCATTCTTGATGGTAAAGGCAAGCATTTTGACCCTCAAGTGGTTGATGCCTTTTTAGCGGTAGAAGCACAGTTTTGTCGTATTGCAGCACAATATCAAGACTCCACAACTCATTAGACCTCTAACATCATGTTAACACCCCAATTTCTCTCGCGGTTTTGGGGTGTTTTATTAGCAAAACTCGCAATTCATTAGCACTTCTGTTTCAAATCAAATTTTTTTTAACTTTTCTACTTACAAACTGTTGTGTCCGCTATGTCTCAAAGGTATAAATAGACGGTTGCGACTGGCTCACCCTTTCGCCTCAATGTTTATCGGTTAGGCTAATGCTGTTGTGTGAATGCCTGATTATGTTTCATGGTCTCGCTGGGCCCTGAAACATAAACAGACCTACCCCCTTCGATTTAACATGGATGAAGATTATGTTTGAAAAAGTAGTTGCCGCTCCCGCGGACCCGATTCTTGGCCTAACTGAAGAATTCAAAAAAGACCCTCGCGCAGAGAAAATTAACCTTGGCGTGGGTATCTACAAAACAGAACAAGGTGAAACACCTGTTCTTGCTACGGTAAAGAAAGCGGAAGCTGCGCTTGTTGAAACCGAGAAAACCAAATCTTACCTAACCATCGAAGGAACAGCAGAATACGCATTAGCGGTTCAAAAACTGCTGTTTGGTGCAGATGCTGAGCTAATCAATGCGCAACGTGCAAAAACAGCACAGGCACCTGGCGGTACTGGCGCACTGCGCGTTGCAGGCGAATTCATCAAACGCCAACTCGGCGATGTAAAAATCTGGATCAGCAACCCGACTTGGGCTAACCACCACGGTGTGTTCCGCGCAGCGGGCCTAGAAACAGTAGAATACGCTTACTACAACCCAGAAACCAAAGACAAAGACTTTGCAGCTATGCTGGCCGACCTTGAAAAAGCGTCCGCTGGTGATGTGGTACTGCTGCACGGATGTTGCCATAACCCAACAGGCATTGACCCAACGGCACAAGAGTGGGAAGCGCTTGCTAAACTGGTGGCAGACAAAGGCCTACTTCCACTGTTTGACTTTGCCTACCAAGGTTTCGCGAAAGGCGTTGAAGAAGATGCGCAAGGTCTACGTACCTTCGCGAAATTCAACAAAGAGATCCTCGTAGCAAGTTCATTCTCGAAAAACTTTGGTCTGTACAACGAACGTGTCGGCGCATTCACGTTAGTGGCTGAAAGCCAAGAGATCGCAGAAACGGCATTCTCTCAAGTGAAAGCGATCATTCGCTCTATCTACTCAAACCCACCAGCGCACGGCAGTGCGGTAGTGACTCACATCCTTAACGATGCTGCGCTTCGTGCAGAGTGGGAAGCAGAAGTGGCTGAGATGCGCGATCGCATCCAAGAGATGCGCGAACTTTTTGTTGCGACACTGAAAGAAGAAGGCGTTGCTGCTGACTTTAGCTTTATCGAACGTCAAAACGGCATGTTCTCTTTCTCTGGCTTGAACAAAGATCAAGTGGCTCGCCTAAAAGAAGAGTTTGCGATCTACATCGTCGGCTCTGGTCGCATCAGCGTTGCGGGCATGACCAAATCCAACATGGGTCCGCTTTGTAAAGCCATCGCTGCGGTACTGTAATTCGCATTTCAATAAAAAAGGCCGTTTAACGGCCTTTTTTGTTTCTTCTTGCTCGCGCTAATAGACCCACTTAAGGGATATGCCTGCTTCGTTAATGTAGTCTTTGCCCGCATCTCGGTATTTGTAAAAAGCGCTACTGCCGAATCGCTCGCCCCACTGATAAGCAACCGACAACTTAGCATTGTCTTCATCGACCCAATCGCTACGTGTGAACTCACCTTCAATTTGCACGCTCAGTTTGTCCGTCGCGAAATAGTGAAAGCCCACTTTGCCACCACGTAACAGACCTTTCTCTGAGTTTAGTTTGGTATCTGTGCTTTTTTGTCGTTCTTCTTCTCGAAATCCTCCCAAGCCATAAAAAGCATAAACATCGAGTTTTTCGTGAAGCGCATAGCGATACCCAGCGGAAAGCAGTGCTCTATCCACTCTGACGGTATAAGAGTCTGGGTGAAAAAATTGTGCGGAATAGTTGATATTTACCAGCACATTCGAGGAATAGAGATATCCGCCTTCTACTTCAAAAAATGATGCGTTCGACCCTTCTAACCAATCCTGATTGGTCGTACCAGAGCCGACCCATAATGCGATGCTGTTGTATGCCGCTTGCGTAGAAGCTGGCACATTGGCTTCCTCTGCGACACTGCTCATCGAACATAATATGGGGATGACAAACCAACCGCGTTTTATCATATTCAACCTCTTTCCTTGGCGTTTACCTAAACTAAGGGTAGACGATATCGACAACGAAATACGCGAAGTGGCTCATTTTCCGAGAAATTTGGCTTATTGCATTTAGCTCAAAGCACAATTGCGCTACCATGGAGTGCTTATGCGTACAACGGGTCACCATAGGCTCAAAACCCAAAAGGTTTGATTATGGAAGCAGAATTAAGCGACATTCTTCACTTTCTTTCCCTTCACTCGCCCTTCAGCGAGCTGCCCCATGAAACTTTGGAGCACGTCGCCCATCACATCGAGATTGGCTACTACCGCAGCCAAACCCCCATCATTAACGCCGGCGACGAGATCCACGAGCTGTTTCTGGTCAGAAGTGGCGTGGTGGAAGTGTACCGCCGAAATGGCGAACTCTATAATCGTCTCGATGAGGGGGCGCTGTTTGGACAGATGGGCCTGTTGACCAATAACCGCGTGCGCTTCCCCGTAACGGCAATCAAAGATTGCTTGGTGTACACCATTCCTGAAGCGATATTTCAGCAGTTGTATGAACAGCACGATTGCTTCGCTGACTTTGTGGAAGTGGAACAAACCACACGGCTTCGCCAAGCGGTGAAAGGGGTAAATGAGGCGAATGATCTCACCACCTCCAAAGTGCGCACCCTACTCACTCGAACCGCCCCCACCATTGATGCCAGCGCGACCATTCAAACCGCTGCGCAAAGAATGGCCGATGAACAAGTCTCTTCGCTTTTAGTGTTACAAACAGCCGATGAAGAAAACCACGATCCTATCGCAGGAATCGTTACCGACCGAGATTTGTGCACTCGTGTGGTGGCTCAAGGAAAATCCCCCAATGAACCCGTGGCATCGGTTATGACGCCACAGGTGATTCGATTGGATCACAATGCCTACGTCTATGAAGCAATGCTCACGATGTTACGCCATAACGTTCATCACTTGCCCATTTTGCAAGGCAACCGACTGCTGGGCATTATTGAAGCGACAGACATTGTCCGTTATGAATCGCAAAACTCTCTGCTGCTCGTTAGCCGGATATTCCAGCAACAAAGCTTTGAAGGGTTAGCGCAAATCGCTCAAGAAGTGAAAGCCAGTTTCGTGCGTTTGGTCAACGAGGATGCCAACTCACATATGGTCGGCAGTGCGATGTCGGTGATTGGGCGAAGCTTTAAGCAGCGTATTATCGAATTGGCTGAGGAAGAGTTGGGGCCTCCCCCCATCCGATACTGTTTTTTGGCGCTGGGGTCGATGGGACGGGACGAGCAACTGCTGGTGACCGATCAAGATAACGCGATTATTTTGGATGACAGCTATCAAGAAAGCGTGCACGGCCAATACTTTGAGCAGCTTGCTCATATTGTGTGTGATGCGCTCAATGAGTGCGGCTATCAGTATTGCACTGGTGATATTATGGCCACTAACCCGATCTGGCGTATGACTAAGGCCCAATGGCGAGATTGCTTTGCCGATTGGATTGACAATCCTAATCCCAAAGCGCTGCTCAACGCATCGATTTTCTTTGACCTTGACGGAGTGTCCGGCCAAGTCGCATGGGCGGACCAACTGACCGAGTTTGTCGTCAAACGTGCCAAAGGCAATCCACGTTTTCTGGCCTGTTTAGCAAGAAACGCCTTGAATCGAACCCCACCGTTGGGATTTTTCAAAGATTTTGTGATGGAAAAAGACGGTCGACATAACAACTCGATCAACTTAAAACGTCGAGGCACCGCACCTTTGGCCGATTTGATTCGTGTCCACGCGCTTGCCGTCGGTTCAACGGCGAAAAACTCCTTTGAACGTCTTGATGACATTATCGATGCGGGCATATTGCCTAAAGGTCGTGCGCAAAATCTTAAAGATGCCTTGGAGTTCATCTCCATGGTACGGATCCGCCATCAAGCGATTGATGTGGCAAATGACAATGAACCCGACAACAACATTGAGCCGGAAAATCTGTCCGACTTTGAGCGCCGAACGTTAAAAGATGCGTTTCAGATTCTAAGTAACGCGCAGAACTTCTTGAAGTTTCGTTACCAAGCCTCTAGCCATTTTAAGTAGCTTATGATCTCTTTACTCAAACCCACCAAGCTTGAATGGCAGCACAAATTCCTGCAAAAGCAGCAGCGAGTTGCCGATGCGCGCTTGCGCCGATTTTATCAATCACCCCCCGTCTCGGGCGAGACAGTGATAGGCTCAACACCACTGGTGGCCTTAGACTTTGAAACCACTGGCTTAAATCCCAATCAACACGATATTCTTTCTATTGGGCTGGTACCCTTTGATTTACACCGAATACGGCTGCAACAAGCACGCTATTGGACAGTCAAACCGGAAGCCCAGTTGCATGAAGAGTCCGTGGTCATTCATGGTATTACGCACAGCAAAGTTCAGCGCGCGCCCGACTTAATCGACGTACTGGATGAAGTGCTTGATTGCCTCGCGGGAAAAGTGGTAGTGGTTCACTACCAACATATTGAGCGACCATTTTTTGATAGCGCGTTACGTAAGCGAATCAATGAAGGCATTGAGTTTCCCCTGATCGACACCATGGAAATTGAAAGTCAGTGGGCAAAACAGCAATTTGGCGGCTGGTTGAATCGACTCAAAGGGAAATCGCTGCCTTCAGTCCGCTTAGCCCAAAGTCGTCGTCGCTATGGTCTACCCGATTACTCCGCGCACCACGCTCTTACCGATGCCATTGCCACCGCCGAGCTGTTCCAAGCGCAGATCGCCCATCATTTTTCCTCGCAAACGCCTGTTTCGGCGCTGTGGCGATAGTCAAGGCAAAAACCAAGAACAGCGATATCCAAGAACGCAGAACAATCCTCAAGTTTCGAGCATAAAAAAGGAGCTGAATGACCAGCTCCTTTTTGGTGTGTAGCAACAGCGCTTACAGTTTGAAGCGTCGGATTTCCTGTTCCAGCTCGTGTGAGAGCTCAGAAAGCATCGCAGCTTGAGAAGCCGCTTGCTGCGCTTCGTACGCGAGCTCGTTAGAGACGTCGCGGATCCCTTCGGTATTACGTGTGATCTCGGTGGTAACAGAGGCCTGCTCTTCTGCCGCCGACGCGATTTGCGTGGCCATATCACTGATACGCTCAACAGCGGTATGGATTTGCGTCAAGCTCACCGCCGCCGAGTTCGCATCATCAACGCTGGTGCCCGCTAGCTGGCGACTGTCGTCCATAATGCCCACCGCTTGAACGGTTGTGCCTTGCAGCATTTCAATCGTGTGTTGGATTTCTTTGGTCGAAGCATGGGTACGTTGACTTAGCACGCGAACTTCATCAGCCACCACGGCAAAACCACGACCTTGCTCACCCGCACGCGCCGCTTCAATCGCTGCGTTCAGTGCCAGTAAGTTGGTCTGCTCAGCAATCCCTTGAATGGTAGAAAGAATGGTGTTGATGGCATTGCCGTGTGCTTCCAACTCTTGGATAACACTGGTTGCCACTTGCACTTCTTTCGCCAAGTTTTGGATCGAACCTTGAGTTTGTGTCACTTGCTCAGAGCCATGCACACAGGCAGAAACCGCTTCTTCCGCATTTTGCGCCGTGTGGTCGGCATTGCCCGCGATCTCTTGCGTTGCAGCTGCCATTTCATTCACTGCCGTTGCCACCATGTTGATCTCATCTTGCTGATGAGAGATGCGCTGGCTACGCTCTTCCGCTCGCATTGCTGTGGTTTTTGCCTGCTCAGACAACGAAGCTGAAACGGCGCTCAACTTGCTCACCATGGTGTGCATGTTGCCGACAAAACGGTTGAAGTTTTCCGCCAGCTTGCCCACTTCATCATCACTGCGAGGCTCAAGACGTTGCGTTAGGTCACCTTCACCTGAAGCGATCTCTTCCAGTGCTTTAGATACACGACCTAGGTCACGGAACAAGAAGCCCACCAACCAAGAAACCGCAACAATCACCACGATGGTGATCAACACTGCTGTGATCACCATTTCACGCAATAATCGGCTATGGCTTGCTTCCTCGGTCACTTTGTCCATTTCAATCGCGAACATCCAAGGTGTCTCAGGCACCTTCGTGAAGTAGAAAAGCTTAGGTTTGCCGTTGATGGTCGCTTCTTCGATATTGCGTTGAGACGCAGAGCGCTCGATATCTTGCAAAGTAAATTGTTTCAATAAAGTGTTAACGGGCTTTAGCGCAAGATTTTTGTCTGGGTGTGCGAGGAAAGTGCCATCTTGTGTATCGATAAGCATCGCATGAGCATTTTCACCTGCATCGAGGTTGATAACGTCATTGATCAGTTGGTCGATAAGAACGTCAGCACCAACAACGCCCACCATTTTGCCACCACGGTTGACGGGTTCTGCAATGGTCACCAGTAGCGCATTGGTGATGGCATCTTGATAAGCAGTGGTAATGATTTGTTTGCCTGCAGCTGTGGCATCCTTGTACCAAGGACGAACACGAGGATCATAATCAGGGCGATTACGCTCTGGATGAGAGCGGTACATATCACCAGCTGGCGTACCTAAGAAGATATCGTCAAATCCGCCTGCTTTGCGCGCTTGCTGCAAGAACGGCACCACATCGCTTTCTTCACTGTAATCGTTAAACGCGCGAGCAATGTCTTTACGAATCGCAATCCAGTCAGAAATGCCTTGTGAGGCTGCCACACCCAAGCTTTCTGCTCGAGCATAAACGCCATTACGGGTTTGATCAAACAGCTGTCCAGCAGACAGCCAAGTCAAAACGGTAGCCATGATCACTACCGCCGATAGGCTTGCGCCTATGAGCTTTTGTTTCAGGGTTAATTTCATGTCGTAAGGTCTTGTTGGGGGAACAAATTTTCGCCTGCGATATTACACAGAATCCCTTATTGATGCACTAATTATTACAGCAAACAGAGTACGTTAAGTCTTTGTTATCCATGCAATTATCAGTGTCATTTTTATACCGTACGACAAATAAAAAGCCGACCAGAGAGGTCGGCTAGAGATTAATGAATGCTTATTGCTTCTCGGTGCGCATACCCATAAGCAAGCTGACACACATCGCAAGCAAAATAAAGGTAAATGGCAATGCGGTAGAAATCGCCCCCGCTTGCAGTGCTTGTATCGCTTCGGTGCCACCGACCCAGAGCAAAGCAACGGCAATCGCGCCTTCCATAAAGGCCCAGAATACACGCTGCAGCACAGGTGCATCCACTTTACCGCCTGCGGTAATGGAATCGATCACCAACGAACCTGAGTCCGACGAAGTAATAAAGAACACCAACACCAACACCACTGCAATAACCGACAGTAAAGTGCCATATGGAAGCTGATCAAACATCTGGAACATCGCCAGCGGAACATCGGTTAGCCCTTTGGCACCCAGCTCGCCGATGCCATTAATCACTTGGTCAATCGCCATACCACCAAACACTGACATCCAAAGCAGCGTTACCGCCGTGGGTACAATCAGTACCGCCGTCATAAACTCACGCACAGTGCGACCTTTTGATACACGCGCGATGAACATGCCTACAAACGGTGACCATGAAATCCACCAGGCCCAGTAGAAGACAGTCCAACCTTGGAACCAAGCTTCGTCTTCTCGACCAATTGGATTACTCAAAGGAATAATATTTTCAATATAGGCACTTAAGGTGGTAGAAACGGAGCCAACACTGACCGCCCAACCAATCAGGCCAACTAACGCTAATAGAGCAAAAGCAACCAGCATATTGATGTTACTAATGACTTTTACACCGCCATCAATACCACGAACAACCGAAACCACAGCCAGTAAAGTCACCACGGTGATCACCGCGATTTGTAGGCCAAGACCCGCTTCCACACCAAACACATGGTGAATACCGCTGGCGGCTTGTTGAGCACCCAGTCCCAACGAGGTTGCCAAACCAAACAAGGTGGCGACAACCGCCAAAATATCAACTAAATGCCCTGCCCAACCCCATGCACGATCGCCCAGCAAAGGGTAAAAAATAGAGCGCATCGACAAAGGCAAACCTTTGTTATAGGCAAAGAAAGCTAACGACAACGCAACGACACCATAAATCGCCCATGGGTGTAATCCCCAGTGGAACATGGTCGCGCCTAACGCTAATTTGGCCGCTTCTGGTGTATTCGGTGCCACATTGAGTGGTGTTTCATACCAACCCGTAAAGTAAGCCACTGGTTCAGCGACACTCCAAAACATGAGACCAATTCCCATGCCTGCGGCAAACAACATAGCGATCCAAGATAGGAAGGAATAATCCGCTACCGCATCTCGACCACCTAAACGAATCTTGCCTAACGGAGAAACGATCAAAGCCAAACAGAAGATGACGAAAATATTGCCCGACCAAATAAACAACCAGTCAAACGCGCCGATGATTTGCCATTTAATACCGTCTAAAGCGGTTTTCATCGTGTGCGCATCCAACACTAATGCAGCAACTAAAAATAGACCCACTAATCCAGCACTGATGCCGAAAACTGGGTTGTGAACATCGAACCCCCAACGCTGAACATTATCTTGTCCAACGGTGTAGTCCGTACTGTCAATACTGTACTTATCTATACCTTTTGTCATTCTCACTCACTTAACGATAACTTTTCAAAAGACACTAACTAATTTTGAAAATACAGCCCAATATTAGTTAGAGAACAACACATTTATCATTTCAAATCGGCTAATACCCTAACAGAAATCACACACCAAATGCAAATTACCACCGAATATCCGGTCTAAAACTCAATTAACGGAACAATATGACAAGTAAAACGGCACAACAAATAATTCGACATCTAAACATTACACAACGAAGTGAAATTTACCAAAAGATGCGCTAAAATGGGCTTCTTATTGCCTCGTCCATTTCAAATGCCTCCCCTTGATGTATACAGGGATTCAACGACTTAGGATCGAGTCAATCGCGATATGTACAAATCCCCCCCCCCAACAGTAAAAATCGGATAGGCTGGCCATAGTGGAAAAACATGAAGAAGTCCTGATCGCAATTCGTCAAATCATTCGCGCGATCGATCTCCATTCAAAGAAACTGAACAAGGTGTCTGGGCTGACCGCGCCACAGCTTATCTTGATGCGGGCCATAAAAGATCTGGGTGAGGTGACCATCCGTCAGTTGTCTAATCACACCAACATGAGCCAAGCCACGGCGACAACTATTCTTGATCGCCTAGAAAGGAATGGTCATGTGCAGCGTGTACGTAGCCAAGAGGACAAGCGAAAGGTCCACGCGATATTGACAGAATCAGGATCAGCGCTGCTTGCGCAAGCACCCATGCCATTGCAAGAAAACTTTGTGACTGAATTTCAAAAACTGCAGGAATGGGAGCAGTCGTTGCTACTCTCTTCAGTGCAACGCATCTCTAGTATGATGAGTGCGGAGCAAATAGACGTTGCTCCTATTCTTGAAATTGGCAACATCGCCAAAACTGAGCAAGAGTCTTAATACAACTAACCCATTGCAGGCATGTTTTCAAAGAAGACGCGATATTTGCAACATTGAATAGGGGCACTCCCCCTATTCAATCAACCCTTGCTCTAGCGCATACTTCGCCAGTTCTGCTGTCGAATTCAAATCTAATTTATGTTTGATGTTATGACGATGCGTTTCAACCGTCCGATAGCTGATCTCCAGTAACGTCGCAATTTTCTTGCTGCTGTGTCCTTGTGCAACCAGTCTTAACACCGCTTCTTCACGACGGCTGAGTGGATTTGGCCTTTGGGCCGCGGGGACAATTTCTTGCGTGAACAAGGTTTGCGTGACCGATTCGCAGAAATAGGTAGAGCCTTGGTTGACGGTCTTGATTGCTTGCACCATTTTCTCCGCTGATATTTCTTTGAGCATGTAACCGACTGCGCCCTCTTGCATCACCTTCATGATGTATTCGCGATTATCATGCATAGTCAGCATTAAAATTTTGGCCTCAGGCCACTCCGCTTTGATCATTCGGGTGGCTTCAATGCCATTTAAAATGGGCATACTAATGTCCATCAAAACCACATCGGGTTTATGCTGTTTCACCACGTCCAAGGCTTCCAAACCATTACTTGCGGTACCAACCACTTCGATTTCCGGCTCCATTTCCAATCGAGCCATAAACCCATCCAACACCACTTGATGATCATCGACTATTACAACTCGAATTGGCTTATCCATAGGTCAATCCATCTAAATTCAATAACACCGTTATTTCAGTCCCAAAGCCAGGTTCACTCATTAGTTCAAAATCACCACCAATGAATTCCACTCGCTCTCTCATATTTCTTAACCCAATGCCTCGTTTACGTAAAGCATCACTGACGTTAAATCCATAGCCATCATCGCGAATCAGTAACTGAAGAATATTGCCCATCTGCTGCAAAATCACCGTCACTTTTTTCGCGCCTGCGTGTTTTTCAATGTTGTTGAGCGACTCTTGTACCACCCGATAGAGTGTCGTGGCCACCTCGGATTTTAAACGGCCATCTTGCGTATCGAACAAAATGTCGATTTCTATGCCCGAATGGGAACGAAAATCCTGCATCAAGCTCGATAACGCCGCTTCAAGGCCAATGTCATCCAGCGCGCTGGGGCGAAGCTGATGTGAGATATGACGAACTTCGTTAATGGCCGTGGTGAGCGATTGTTGAGATTTATCGAGATGCACTTTTAGCGACGGGTCTTGCACCTTGTGCGCCAGCAACTCCAAATGACATTTGCTTGAAACCAACAGTTGGTTAATCCCGTCATGGAGCTCTCGAGCGAGGTGTTTTTTCTCATCTTCTTGAAACATCACCGTCTTGTGGGCCAACTCTTTGAGGTTTTTATCGGCCAAGCGGTGTTCGTGCAGGTTAATGGCTAACGTCAGCACCACGATGACCGACACCGTGACCAACAAAATCACCACCACCGAGAAGAATGTCGTTTCAATGTTTTTATTGATTGCGGCCTGCATGTTCGCCACTTCTTCACTGATGTCTTCAATGTACAGACCCGTCCCTATCATCCAATCCCATTTATCCAGCCAAGCCGCATAACTGAGTTTCGGGACCGTCTCCCCCGTTGACGGTTTCTGCCATAAATACTGGTGAAAACCACCACCCGTTTGCGCTTGATACAACAGCGCTTCAATCAAGTGGTCACCATTTTGATCTTGGATATGCAGTAAGTTTTGTCCGACAAGTTCGGGCAGTATGGGATGAACCAAGTTTGTGCCCCGCTTGTCGTACGCAAAAAAATAGCCATCCGCACCATAGCGAATTTGCGTCAACAGCGCTTTGACTCGGCGCTGCGCTTCCTCTTGAGACAAATCAGGGTTGTTGTAGATGTAAGAGATGGCATCGAATGCTTGATCGACACTGTCTTTCAGTGCGCTTTCACGCGACTTTATCAAGCTCTGTTTGAAAATCGCCACTTCCTTATGCCCTAAGGTTTTCGCTTGATAAATAGAGATCCAACTGATGCTGGCAGAAACCAACAACAGTGGCAGTAATGTTAGCAGAATTAACTTAACTTTCAGTGGCATACTTCAGTCCCTAATAAAGAAACTGCTTCCACTCCTTGGAAGCAGTTTTACTCTATCAACTACGGAACCAATATTGAAACTTTTGGCTCACAAATCCAACAAATTAGCGATCTAACCCATGCCATAAAAAGATGGGAACACCAGCAGTGAGGCCAGCACCAGTATTTGTAAGCCGATAAATGGCATCACACCGCGATAAATATCTCGGGTGGTCACACCCGCAGGAGCGACCCCTTTGAGGTAGAAAAGGCTAAAGCCAAAAGGCGGCGTCAAGAATGATGTCTGCAAGTTCATCGCAATTAGAATGGCAAACCAAGTCATATTGATGCCCAAAATTTCCGCCACAGGCGCTAGAATCGGCACAATAATGAAACAAATTTCAACGAAATCGATGAAGAAACCGAGGATCAAAATCACCAACATCGTGATAACGAGGAAGCCCCACTTATCACCCGGGATAGCCAGCATCCACTCTTCCACCAGCTCGTCGCCACCGGTGTAGGTAAAGGCCATGGAGAATGCCGTCGCCCCTAGCAAGATGGCAAACACCATCGCGGTGACTTTGACGGTTTCTTTGGCTGAATCGTAAACCATCCCCCAGCTAAATTGCTTGTACAGAATGGCCAGCACAATCGCACCCGCGCCACCTAACGCAGCAGACTCGGTGGGTGTTGCTACACCGGCAAAGATGGAACCAAGCACCACCACAATCAAAGCCAAAGGTGGGATCACCGCTTTCAACGCTTTGACAACTTCTTGCTTGCGGCTGATGGTATCATCGCGCTCCATCGGTTGAGCCGCTTCTGGATTTAATTTTGCATAAATCAAAATATAGATAACATACACGCCCACCAGCACAATTCCCGGCCACACTGCCGCTTGGAACAGATCGCCCACTGGCACGCCGAGCACATCACCCAATAGGATCAAGACAATCGAAGGCGGAATAATTTGCCCTAAGGTACCGGACGCACAAATGGTGCCGCACGCTAGCCCTTTGTCGTAGTTGTACTTCAGCATAACCGGAAGCGAAATGAGCCCCATCGCTACCACAGAAGCGCCCACAACGCCTGTTGAGGCAGCCAGAAGTGCGCCTACTAACACGGTTGAAATCGCCAAACCACCACGCACACTGCCAAACAGCTTGCCCATAGATTCAAGCAGTTGTTCTGCCAGACGAGTTTTCTGCAGCACCAATCCCATAAAGACAAACAGCGGCACCGCCATCAACACCGTATTTTCCATGATGGATTGAATGCGATACGGCATGAAGGCAAACATTTCAACCCCTTCAGCCCAAACACCAAACAACAGCGCAATACCACCAAAGGTAAATGCCACAGGGAAACCAAGCAGTAGCGCAAACAAGGCTACAAAAAACATTACTATACCGATCATCCTGATTTCCTTACGACTTATCTGATGGAGATGGATGCATAAGATGCGGGTTAACGATTTTATTGAGTGAATGAAGAAGCAGACCAACACCACTTATTGCCATGAAAAGGAAAGAAAGTGGAATGATCGCCTTAATCACCCAACGATAAGGCAAACCACCGGGATCACCCGATGTTTCTCCTAAGGCGTAGCTTTCTTTGGCAAAATCGATACCGAACCAAGCCACCAGCAAACAGAATGGAAATAGAAAAAAGATCGTGCCGAGCAAGTCGATAATAGCCTGCGCGCGATGCGATAAGCGCTCATAAAAAAGGTCAACGCGAACATGACCACCCGACTTCAGCGCAAAAGGAATACCGAGCAAAAAGACCGCTGAGAATAGATGCCACTCCATTTCTTGGAAAGCGATGGATACGTCATTGAACACATAGCGCATGACAACATCGTAGACAACGTTAGCCAGCAGCAAGATAAACAGCACGCTGGAAAGCCATCCTAGAAGATCGCCAAAGCGGTTAAAGAGACGCTCAATGTAAATTAAATTTCTCATTCCCTACTCCATGGAACTTTGAAAGATGCTCCGCTTAGCAGTACCAGCGGAGCTTTTTGGTGTGCTCTCACCTTACGGTTCGAGCTTTTCTTGGGCTTCTCGTCAGGGGGAACTGACGAATTTCTTACTGTGCTTGGCTATTGAGATAAGCACGGGCAGAAATATCGGTCCATGGGCGAACTTGCTTGATATAAGCCGCCTGAGACTCTTGGATTTCTTTTGCCAACGCATCTTGCGCGGCATGTTCTTTCAATAATTTGTCATTCGCCGTGCGAAGCGCTGCCATCACCGACGCAGGGAAATCTTTCACCTGAACATTCGGGTATTCTGATTTAATCGACGCCCAGTTCTTACCACTCTCATGCACAGATTGAACGTACATGTCATAGGCCGCGGTCTTCATTGCGACTTTTAAAATCGCTTTCAGATCATCAGGCAGACCATCCCAAGTGCGTTTGTTCACCAAGAATTGAAGTTCTGTGCCTGGCTCATGCCAACCGGTGTAGTAGTAAGGGGCAATTTTGTGGAAGCCCATACGCAGGTCAAGTGACGGGCCAACCCATTCCAACGCATCAATAGTACGGCGCTCAAGTGAGGTATAAAGCTCACCCGGGGCAATGTTAGTTGGTTTTGCACCAAGTTCAGCTAGGATTTCACCGGCAAAACCTGGAATGCGCATTTTCAGCCCTTGTAAGTCATCGACCGAGTTGATCTCTTTTTGGAACCAGCCGCCCATCTGGGTATCGGTATTGCCGCCAGGGAACGACAGCAGGTTATGCGGTGCATACACCTTCTCCATCAACTCCATCCCACCGCCTTGGTAGAACCACGCGTACTGCTCCGCTGGTAGCATGCCAAACGGCATGGAAGTGAAGTAAAGCGTATTCGGCACTTTGCCTTTCCAGTAGTAAGACGCCGAGTGACCAAGATCGTATTGACCCGATTTCACCATATCAAACACGCCGAGTGGCGCCTTGTGCTTGTTGGCAGAGTCGATACGGATTTGCAAACGGCCGTTTGACATCTCTTCCGCCATTTTGGCCATATTTTTCGTAGCATCACCGAAAATTGGGAAGTTTGGCCCCCAAGTTTCTGCCAGTTTCAAGCGATAGACTTTATCAGCAGCGTTTGCAGTGGTAGCCACTAAAGCGAGCGCGGCCGCAACCGCCGTCGTTTTTAGCACTCGTTTTATCGTTCTTTGGATAAGACTCATGTTTCACGTCCTTTGTTTTTATTCATGTCGGATCAATTGACATTGGAAATTCATGTTAAACATGAAACAAAAAACACACTTTGTTAATCGGCAGGAACACGCAAGGGAAAGGGAAGTGGCAACCTACTCCAGCTCACGCAAATACGTATAAACACGTAGGATATTGACTAAAGCTCTGCTATGAGATTGTCTTTATTAGACTTCACTCTTCAATAACACATACCAGATAGAGAAGAACTACGTAGGTAGTATCAGCAAAGATATTTAACAAGCTTTGTCTAAAATGTGATGAATTCGATACAAACATGTAGGCATCAGAAACCAAATGATGCTTCAAAAAAGGTCAGAGAAAGATGAAAGACAGAAAAAACCCCCAATCAATTGGGGGCTTCTTACTTGAGTATTCGTCACACTCGATGACAAACCGCCTAGGCGAATCAGCGCATTACGCCAACTTGTAGATCACCTTGTTACCTACAAGCTGCTCTTTCTGCACTAGGTTATCTTCAAGCAGTTTTTTCAGTGCGCCAGTCGCCCAAGATGCCGCTTTAGCATCTTCTTGACCTGCTGCAAGGCCGATGCTTTTCGGGTTAATGCCTTCTGCATTGGCGGCAACGATATCCAGCACTTGTTGCTGCTTAGGCGTCAGAGAAATCTCTGTGTTTACTGCAGATGAAGCAGCCACTTTGGTCGCAACGACTTTTTTCTCAGCCACTGACTTAGAGATAACGGTTTTTTCTGCAGCTGGCTTAACTGTATTTGATGCAGCAGCCAAATTCGCTACAGCTGCTTTAATGCGTTTTTGCAGTTTCATCTGCACTTTACGCTTATGAGCAAGTCTCATTAAATGTGTCTCCAGTTCACTGCTTATCAGCAGGGATGAAAATTTGAAGCGCGTTTTATACCAAAATTTCAGCTCGATTTGTAGGCTTAAGCAGTGAACAGTGGCGAAAAATGCGTTATGAGCGGAGAGAGACTATTCTTTAATCAATAAGATAATGAACTTAATTGGGTATCCAAACGTAAAATGTCGTTATCGTTCTCATCATTCCGCCTCCGGCACTAACGGCTCAAAACGAGTTAAGGAGTACAATGCAAACTCTCCAGTTGTCAAACCGCTACCAACTCGCCAGCTCAGTTTTTGTTAAAGGGCTGGTGGTGGTATTTGCGATTGTCGGCGGTTTGATCTTGCTTCTGTCTCCAAGCTGGCCGCAAGCGCTGCTCTCTGTTGGCCTGCTCATCACCATTGCGCTGTTTGGTGTCTACCTGATACAACGCAGCACCGTCGCCTATACCCTCACGCCCACGCACTTCCAGCAACATCTCTTTCAAGGTGGTTGGGTTGTAAAATGGAAGAACATCGAAAAAATTGGCATTTGTACCTATGAATCGGAAGGCTGGCATCAGCCTTTGCCGTGGATTGGCATCAAACTGGTGCGCTACTCACCCTATTTGATGGCGATCTGCCCTCGCGTTTCGACGGAAATTCTGCTCAGCCAACGCGCACTGCTTTACCTCGGCACGCGACAACATCAGTGCGAAAGCCGATTTGAAGAGATGGTATTGGATCCCCAACCATATATTGATGAGCAAGGGATAGAGCACACGGGTTTACAGGCGATGCTGGCGAATCGCATGAAATATCAACGACGTTTTTTCGATTACGATATTTTTATTTCAGCGCAAGATTTGGATAGAGAAGCAGCAGAGTTTGTTGGCCTAGCAAGGCGCTACTTAGCGGCGGCGGAACCCGATCAATAAAGCCAACCAAAGAAACACGACGAGTTGTCTCCTTAGCTGGCTTACACGATAAAAACCGCTAGTACCGTAGCAGTTAGTACAGTGGCATTTCGTCAGCCACGAATGGATTGGTTCGACGCTCGTGCCCAAACGTAGATTCCGGACCATGACCCGGAATAAAGGTGACGTCATTGCCCAGTGGCCACAGCTTATTTTTGATTGACGCGATCAGCGTATTGAAATCACCTTGAGGGAAATCCGTTCGGCCAATGCTGCCACTAAATAGCACATCCCCGACAAACGCACGACGCGCCTCTTCACTGTACAACACCACGTGACCCGGAGTATGCCCAGGAGTATGAAGTACTTGCAGCACTTGATTGCCAAAACGCACTTCGTCACCATCATTGAGCCATTGGTTTGGTTCAAACGCCTCTGTCAACGGAAAGCCAAACATTTGGCTTTGCCCTTCCAGACCTTGTAGCCAAAAGTTGTCTGCTTTATGAGGACCAACAATCTCGATACCATCAAGCATTTCAGCCAGACGCTCGGTTCCACCAACGTGATCTAAGTGGCCATGAGTTAATACCAAATTGACCACTTCCACACCCAATTCTTTGATGATCACAGCAAGTTGCTTTTCATCGCCACCTGGGTCGATGACGATACCTTTCATGGTGTCATCGCACCAAACAATCGAACAGTTTTGTGCAAATGGAGTAACGGGAACAATCTGATATTTAAGTGCCATAGCAACCTCGGTCAATTTCGAACTGGGCGAAACTATGACACCGGAAGCGTCGAAAAACAAGGTGACCCTTCACCAAGAGCGAACCGGACCCGTGTCGATATGGACAAAATTACTGCCCGGATAGTACCCGACCCCACCGGCTTCGAGACTCAAAGCGGCATCGCGCACCGTTGAAAGCTTCACGCCATCAAGGCGAAAGTCGATGGCCCGTCCAAGCATATGGTAGCTTTTCTTCGCCACACCAGAGGATTTAGCGCGCAACGCAGCGTTCGTTTGTGGCGATCGGTAACCTGAAATGATTTGCACTTCGTTTTCTGTACCGATCAGTTTTTGAATTTGAGTCAGGTGATCAAACAAACGGCGATCCATTGGGTGCACTTCGTTTTGGCGAAAATCTCGGCAAATCTTGTCAATACGCGCCAACTCTTCAATCAGATAAGTCGAACCGTCAAAATAGCAAGTTTCAAGTAACTCACCTGTGTGTAGATTGTTGAACGCAAGAGTACGAGGCTGATCAGGATACGACGCCATTGCAAGTTTAGGCATGGCTGACGCCAGCAATAACCCCCCACCGGTCATACGTAAAAATTGTCGTCGAGAATATTGATCAGACATGAATAAAGTCACCACTAAAAATTACTTCAGCAGCGAACCTTATCGGAAGGTATTTTTCACGTCAAATGCATAAAACGCGCCCAAATAGGGCAAACTTCGGTAAAAGAGTGATTAGTTATTGAGTAAACACTCTTTTTTTCTTATGTAAATTTTTGTTCAATTTTCAGCCTTTGTGATCATCCACGAGATCGTACTGATAGATATCATCGCGGTAGTTCAGCTCTTCCCCTTCAAACCACACTGTCTGATAGATGATATGCACCGGAATCCGACGCCTGAGGGGGATCATAGTGTTGGCCTCTTGCCGAGTGGCTAAATTAGAGAGCTCCTCCTCCAACCCTTGGGTTTTCAGCAATTGCAGCGCAAACTGATCGGCATTTTGAACCCGCACACACCCAGAGCTGAACGCTCGGCTGTCTTCTTGGAACAAACTTTTCGACGGAGTGTCGTGCAAAAAGATCGCACGCTTGTTGGGAATATTGAATTTGTACAGCCCTAGCGCGTTTTTATCTCCGGCCAGTTGACGCATTTTGTATGGGAAAGATTTGAGTGACACCTTTGTCCAATCAATGGTTTGTGGATTCACCGCGGTTTGCGAGTCCCACCCTTCAATAATTTCAATATTTTGTTTGGTTAAGAAGCTTTGGTCATATTTCACTTTCGGCAAAATATCTTTGACCATAATGGTTTTCGGCACGTTCCATACGGGATTCAGCACCACCCCATCCATCTTGCCCACCATAATCGGCGTTTTTCGGCTCTTTCTGCCAACCACCACTTTGGATTCAAAGATCTCCTCGCCCTTATACCAAAACTTCATCTCATAGCCTGGCACATTGACCAAGACCAGCAGATCTCGTTCCTCTGGCCAAAGTCTCGAACGCTCAGAGTTCAACGCCATCGAGTGCAGCCGCTGAGCGGGAGTCATGTTAAGCCATTTTAAGGTAATAGGCCCGACAACACCGTCTTGCGTCAGCCCATGCATTTTTTGAAATTGTTTCACCGCCAGTTCAAGCTGCGTGTCGTAGTATTTGATATCCCGCTTCAAATGGCTGGTTTCAAGACCCACCACTTCTAAACGTTTGATCAAATTGGCTCTATCGGGCAGTTTATCCCCCAGCTTCAATAAACCCACCTGATGAAAAAGCGGCACGGCGTGATCTCGCGCCTTTAGTAAACGACTATAACGATTGGCAAACTGCTGATGGCGCTGTAAAGGCGAACGCAATGACCGAACAAACGTTGCCAAATACCCAGCCTGAATATCTGCAGATAAACGATTCATTGATGAGTAGGAAGGCGCGGGCAAACTTTGGCTTAACGGCTGCGTAAAGAGCCACTCTTTGCCATGTTGGGGAAGTTTTTCCAAATAGCTGATGTAGGAAAGCAACAGGTCGGTGGCAACAATGTCATACTCAAACCATTTTTGCTCGTTTTTATAACGTCTCAGTTTACTAATTTGGTGGTCAAAATAGGGGCTAACAGATGCGGTTTTGATCAGTTCTAGTTGGAACTCAAGTTGCGAGGTCGCTTCATTGTCAGACCAAATGAGTCGATGATGATTGCCTTGATACAAGCGCTCAACATACTCAGGAAACTGAACATAGGCAAACACGGCGGAGTTTCCATCCAACCACTGCTTCTCTTCCAATCCACTCAGTGACCAAGAAGGACTAGAGAAGAAAATGCCTATCATAAGTAACACTCGTTGCCACCGCATCTCTGCTCCTTGAGAACTCAATCCACTCAGTAAGTATGGCAAATTTCCCAAAGAACAGAGGTGTGATTTTAAGCGAAGTCACTCACAATAGTTTTGACCAGTGATTATCCCATTGAATATTCGATTGAATCTCAGCACTGCCCATCTGGACCGATGTGGTGATCACTTTTCCAGCCCCAGAGCTCACGCGAAACTGATCTTGGTAAACAACCACGCCTGAGGCATCAGGCAGTGCGGCTAACTCCACCAATTCTCCAGTGGCTTTAGACCAGATACCATAGCAGTTGCCCGGCGGTGAGGTGGCCAAAATCCAATCGGATGTTGCCGCAATGCTGGCGATGTAATGATTAAAACGAGCCCACTGCTCTGGTTCAGCACGCAATGGAATCATCTCTCCTCCACGAGTGTGCATCGCCAACAGCGATGGATACTCATCCGGCTCACCTCGATACTGCTGACCACATAACACCGTTTCCGCACCATCGTGAGCGAGATGCCGAATGCTTAACTTAGGATCCGATAAAGCAACTTGCTCCAACAGTTTCCCTTGTTGTGAGAGGTAACTTAACGATGGCCGCATGGTGTCCAAATTTAATGGCGCGCGACCAAGGGTATGAACGCCGCCAACACCAATTGCCAATACACCATCAGGCATCATGATCACTTCATGAGGGCCAATACCAAATCCGCTGAGCTCCGCGACTTTTTTATAACGGTCGCCAACATCGTACACACCGATGATACCTCGGCTTGTACTGCGCTCTCCCTCGGTGGCAAAGAGGTAATCCCCTGCAAGGGAGTAGACGCCGTGGCCATAAAAATGCCTTTCGGGATGAGCACTTTGCAGATGGATGGTTTCTCCCGAGTGATAATCAAACACCATGAAGAAACTACCCGGACGACGTGCAAATACCGTCGCATGACCATGTGCATTGGTGGCGATACCATGGCCACGTTCAGGAAGCGGCAACTGCTGTAGTGGTCGGCCATATTGATCAGCCACTACCGCTGTATATTGGTGACGCCCACGAATCGCGCATCCCACCAATGCGGGTTCAGCTTGTCTCGCATCTTTATTGGTTGATGCACAGCCAAAAGGCAGGAGCGGCGCACTCACACCAAACAGTGCAACTTTTAATAAGGTTCGTCGTTGCTCGTTAGTCACCATCGGTTGCATTGAATCCTATGACGACACCTAACTCGACCGCCACTTCATCGTGGATGAGGTACTTTAACTGTTCCAATTTACGTAACTGAGTCAACGCCATTCGATAGCCTTCTTTGTCTTGCAACGCTGCAAATAAGCTCGTTTGCTCAGGCCAAGTCGCTAGAGTCACATCAAACTGATTCACCACTCGATCTGCCAACTCTACTTTATCCATTCCCCTCAATGTAGCGTCTAGTCCCTCTCCGTTGGCCAAATACAGCGCTTTCAGTGCTTTCACGTTCGCTTTTAGATTGGAAAGCGAGGTTTGAGAGCGCCATGATTCTGAAAAATAAGGGCGAGGTTGACCAATATTGGCTAACGGACGGCTCAGCTTTTTCATCGCATATTCCAATTGGTTTGACAGCAGTGAAATGTACTCTGAGTGCCACTCTTGTTCATTGAGTGATGCCCAAGGATTACTTGACCAGGCATCCGAAATACGTTGCGTGTTTTGATTGAGATGACGGCTAATCGCGACCCCAGTTTGACAAGTTTGAGCATTTCGGCTGAGATCTGAACTTTCATCATAAAGTAGCCATTCAATCGCACCCAGCCCTTGAACCGTCACGCTTTGTGCCGCGATGTCATCTACTTTCCATGTTTTGTTCTGCTGAATCAATGCGGACATTTTGCGTCCGGTGGTGTTCTTTTTATCTGGCCAAAATTGTACGTTCCAGCTTTGCTCAAGCGCCGCTGCAGGACCGCGTTCTTGACCTTGCAACGCCATCCAGCTCAACATACTGCGGTGCCACTGTTTCTTGACGATGTCCATGTCCGCCTCTGGCGACTGGCAGTAATGCACAAACGCGCTAACAAGTTCTGTGGTCTCTTGAGCCAAAGTGGCTGCTGCCGCTCGTTCGATATGGAAAACCGCGTCGCTACGATGTTGTGAAACCTTGTGCGAGTCTGTTGTTGATTGGCAACCGACAAAGAGCAGCGCCGCGCTCATTGCAAGTGAAATTTGTATGGCCTTCATTACCACTCCCTATAGTGAACTGAGGAAAGCGATCAACGCATTGCGCTCTTTTGCTGACATTTTCAACACCTTTTGCTTAGCCGCTTCAGCTTCACCACCATGCCAAAGCACCGCTTCCATCAGATTTCGTGCTCTTCCATCGTGTAAAAAATAAGTGTGATCATTCACTTCTTGCGTATAACCAATGCCCCACAACGGTGGCGTTCGCCACTCTTGACCATTGGCTAGGTATTCTGGTCGATTGTCCGCCAAACCTAGTCCCATATCGTGCAACAATAAATCAGTATAGGGATGAATGGTTTGTTCTGACAATGCAGGTAATGCCTCGCGTTTGGCTGTTTTCACCGTCTGCTTATGGCAACTCTCACAACCAGATTGTACGAACAGCGTCTCGCCGAATTTCACTTGCGGATCATTCACGTTGCGACGAATCGGTACCGCTAAATGCTGAGAATAGAACTCAACAAAATCCAAAATGTTGTCACTCACCTCAGGCGAGCCACCATTGGGCAACTTACGACAAAGATCTTGTCTATCGGTGCAGTTTTCTTGTGGGAAGAGATGACTGGTTAAGCCAAGATCGCCATTAAACGCCGCCGCGTTTTGTTGCATTAAGGTGGGTTGACCCGCTTTCCAACCAAAACGACCAATTGCGAGGGATTGAGTTTGCACATCCCACACTTTATTGAGTTTTCCTGAGATGCCGTCTTGATTGCGATCCTCTTCATCAGCCCACTGCAACAGGGTTTCTTCGGCTATCGATTCAAGCAGACCAAGACCGATCATCGGAGGTGCGACGCGAGCAGAAAGCAAAGTTTGTGGATGCATCTCTCCATAAGCCAGATCACGGATCTCAACCGCAGGCTTACGCAACACCACCGTCGTCCCATCGCTGAATGTGACAGGTACATCGCTGTAACGGATGCTGATTTGCCCTTCCGGTTTTTGGTCTTGAAGAGCAAAATCTTGCAACTGACCACCATAGGTGGGTTCAGGAATAACACCACTGGTGATCACCGCTTTTTTCTGCTCCGCCGTGAGTGCTGGAATACTCAAGCGCACCAGCATTGATACGGCATGACTATCCCCTTTTTCAGGAGGATGCCCTCGGCCATCTTTAATATGGCAGTTTTGACAACCATTCGTGTTAAACAGTGGACCAAGGCCATCACGCGCATCCGTTGATGCCGGCGCAGAGACCCAAGGGTTGCGGAAAAAACTGTTGCCTACACTAAAATCCAATCTTTTGCTCATTGGAAGATTGGCTGCAGGTAGTGAAAACGCATTTGGCCCCTCTTTCTTAACGCTGGTGTCACCACCAGATTTAAGATCGTTGGCAAATGCGATTGAAGAGAGCACGATGAGAGTGCTGAGCAAGTACGGCTTCATTGATTTGCTTCCTACTAAACTGCATAAACAGCAAAAGGGCTCTAATGAGCCCTCTAAATATGATAATAATTATTAGAATTCGTGATCCGCAGTGTCTGGATTCAGACTGTCGATACCAACAATCTTCGCTGCACGTTCGATCGCTGAGGTTTGCGCCACCAATGACATGATGGTTTCGTTCACTAGCGCATTGCCTTGCGCATTGCCCGCTGCGATCAGTTGGTCAAAATGTTGATTTTGCTTTTCCGCTGATGTGACTAACTTGCCTACTTGCGCACGAGTGGTATCAAACTGTGCTTGGATCTCTTTGGCTGCATTTTTATCTTGTTGCGCCACCAAATCATGTAGGCTCGGCCCTGTAAGCAGTGAGCCATCAACACGTTTGTAGATACCGGTATAAACGTTGTAGATACCTTGCTCGTTGTAGTAGTGTGAGTTATGAGTGTTGTCCGAGAAACAATCGTGCTCATCCTCTGTCGAGTTCGCTTCTAGTGCCACTTTCATACGCTCACCGGCCAATTCACCAAGCGAAAGCGAGCCCATACCAAACAGCATTTTACGCAAACCATTTTCAGCCGACTGTGCAAGCAATTCTTGACGGTAGTTACCTTTCTCTTGCGCAGACCATTGTTTTTCCATCCACTCAAGATCCGTTACGAGGAGCTGAGCCGCCGCTTTTAGATAGGCGCCACGGCGGTCACAGTGATCATTGGTGCATTGCGAACCCACAACAAAATCCGTGTAAGCACGTTGGCCAGCACCGGCATTTGTACCGTTAAGGTCTTGCCCCCAAAGTAAAAACTCAATGGCGTGATAGCCAGAAGCCACGTTAGCTTCAGAGCCACCGACTTCGTTGAGCTCTGCGATCAACTCAGGTGTAATAACGGAAACATCCAGTTGCGACGCGCCGATTTTCAGCGTTGTATTCGCAACGATATTGGCTTTCGCCCCTTCGTTACCCAGCTCATATTGGTAGTCGGTTGAAACATAATCGATCAAACCTTCGTCTAATGGCCAAGCATTCAACTGCCCTTCCCAATCATCCACAACGGCATTACCGAAACGGAACACTTCAGATTGTTGATAAGGCACTCGAGCATCTAGCCACGCCTGCTTAACCTCTTCTAACTTTGCCGCTGAAGGCGCAGACAAAAACTGTTCAACTTTCTTTTCAAGTTGCTGTGCGGTTGTCAATGAATCCGCAAAAACAGCGTGGGCAACGTCAGCATAATGCTCGACAACTTGCTGATTGGTAACATTCGCGGCAAGCAGTTGACCACTGGCAAACAGTGTCGTCACTGCTAAAGATTGGACTAATAGAGTTTTTGCATTCATCTGAAGCATCCTTGTTGAGCATTTCTTACTTGTTATTCGTAGTGCTAATTATTCTTATTTGCACTTTTAGTCGCCAGATAATACAAAGTTACAATTTTTTTGCAAGTGACAAACAAAAAAAGCTCCACAACTGTGGAGCTTTTTATCAATTATTGCTAAGCAATTTCGCATTACACTTTTAAATGGTGCTTACCATGAGAGACTTTCGCCTTTAAGTAGCTTTCATTGCCTTCTTTGATGTGGGCAGAGGTATTGACCACTTCAACAATCTCTATTCCGTACTCACTTAGTTCGCGAATCTTCTTAGGGTTGTTGGTCACTAATCGAATCTGTTTGATGCCCAGCGCCTCAAGCATTTGTGCCGCTTCCGTAAAGTCACGAAGATCGTCATCAAAGCCAAGATGGTTATTGGCCTCATAAGTATTCATCCCTTCGCTTTGCAAACGGTAAGCATCGATTTTGTTGTAAAGGCCGATCCCGCGACCTTCTTGGCGAAGATAAAGAATAATACCGCCAGACTCACCCATACGATTGATTGTCTCTTCCAACTGCTCGCCACAGTCACAGCGAGACGAATGGAACACATCCCCAGTGAGGCATTCAGAATGCATTCGGACTAGGGGGACTTCTTGAGTCACATCTGCCGATTTAAAGATGACAGCCACGTGCTCTTTGTCGGTCTTCAAACCACGAAATGAAAGAATTTCCGCATCAATATTACTTTTTGCACCGACTTTAAAATCGACCCTGGCTCGAACTTCCGCCATATCTCTACTCACTTGATTGGTTACGTCTAATCTAACGACTCTTTTGTACATGATGTTTTCTCATCTGTATTGCAACTATGGGGGTTGATACTCCAATTTTCAATCATCGGATCACAAATGAGTTTTGTTATATTATAACAACAATGCTTGAGTGCAACAGTCAGGTATAAAAAAACCGCCAGGCTGGCGGTTTTCGATTAACAACGTCAATACTTAACAGTCGTCTTCTGTGAAATTCGTTGGAAGCTGCTTTTTCATCTCGTTCCAAATCATCGCACTCTCAATACCGTATTGACGAATCAACGCTGGTAACTGTTCACGCTGTCCTGACTCACACGTCAACAGCAGTTGGCGATAAAACTTGAGGGCCAATTCACGAGACGCTGGATTAGAGAAGTAAAAACTACCGACACGATCATAGAGCTTCTTCAAACCATTAAAAATCAAACCATAAATTTGATTTCCTGAATGAAAGGCCAAACGCTGGAACAGCATGTAGTCGTAGAAGTTGAAGGTCTTCGCAATCAAGATTTCTTGGCGTTTCGCTTCATCTTTCTCATTGTCTTCTTTTACATTTTGCTGAATTTTGTCGGCATAAGGAGACGATGACAAAAATGCATCCCAAGATTCAGCGGCAACCAATTGCTCACATGAATCAATAACGGTTTTGATCGTACGCTCAGAGTTTTCTTTATTCACTTTAAAAGCATAACGCATGAATATCGGACTGATGTTTGTACGTGCTGCAAGCAAATCTTCCACAATATTTGTTGCGTTATCAACGTCTAGCGTCATGAGTGTATCGAGGATATGCAAACCCGAGGTTTCCATAAACTGGTTCACTTTGGTTGGCTTACCATGTTGGATCGTCAACCAACCATCACGAGCAAGTCTTTGTAAAACCTCACGTAGTGTGGTGCGCGTAACACCAATCAGTTCAGACAGCTCACGCTCAGCAGGTAAAATGGAACCTGGAGGGAAACGCCCATTCCAGATGCTTTCGATAATGTATTTCTCTGCAAATCCCGCAGGGCTCTTTGCCTTAATGACCATTATATTTGTTATTCCAATATTTGTTTTGGGTCGAATGGCACTCATCATACCACTACTTCTTCATTTGCGAAAATTTACTATCACGAAATGCAACCAAATTGCAATATAGAGTAAACACTCTAAGTTAAATTGGATAAAAAATGCCTTTTCCGAATCTGCAAGTCGTCAAAAAATACATTTTATGGCCGCAAGGCGATGCACAAAGCCAGAATAAATAAAGGGTACTGGGTCACATTTTTAAATTCATAAATTGCAAATTAAAATTGAGTTAATCGGTTAATACTCCTTCTTAATTTAACTTTTTTATGCTTTGAACGTAAATTATGATGATAAGCGAACTTTTGCATAGTTTACATGATATACTTGTGCTACTTCGATCGCGTTTTGCGAAATTAAGTCAGCAAATGAAGACAGGATTGGGATTTCCTGTTGACTAAATGTTACTTGAGAGTAGAGTTGCGGGCGAAAATAAGAGCGGTGCTTAAGTTCAAGGGAAGTAACTTGGCAAGACTACATTTTAACAAGGATTGTTGTTTTTCTAAGTTATTGTTTATAAAGATAGATATTTCTTCTTTAAAGCATAGGCTTAAGCACTATGTTGTAGTGTCTATTCATATATAAGTTAATAAGAGAATTATCATGCCGATGTCGCTCGGAAACGCTTTTATTAAGAATTTTCTTGGTAAAGCGCCTGATTGGTATAAAGTTGCCATCATTTCTTTTTTAATCATTAACCCGATTGTTTTCTTCTTCGTTGACCCATTTGTAGCAGGCTGGCTACTCGTCGTGGAATTTATTTTCACGTTGGCAATGGCGCTCAAATGTTATCCTCTTCAACCTGGTGGTTTATTAGCCATTGAAGCCATCGCGATTGGCATGACTAGCCCTGAACAGGTTAAGCATGAGCTCGTCGCCAATATCGAAGTGTTGTTGTTACTGGTCTTCATGGTCGCTGGCATCTACTTCATGAAGCAGTTGCTACTCTTCATTTTCACCAAGATATTGCTTGGCATTCGTTCTAAAGCGATTTTGTCCTTAGCGTTTTGTTTTGCCGCGGCCTTTCTTTCCGCTTTCTTAGACGCACTGACTGTTATCGCCGTTGTTATCAGCGTTGCTGTGGGTTTCTATTCGATCTACCACAAAGTGGCATCGGGTAAGGGCGTCAGTTCCGATCACGACCATACGCAAGATGATCATCTTGCCGAGCTGACTCGTGACGACTTAGAAAACTACCGCGCATTTTTACGCTCTCTGCTCATGCATGCAGGTGTTGGTACTGCGCTCGGTGGCGTGACGACCATGGTAGGTGAACCTCAAAACTTGATCATTGCAGACCAAGCAAGTTGGCTGTTTGGTGAGTTTTTGATTCGCATGGCTCCAGTTACGCTTCCTGTTTTCATCTGTGGTTTGCTCACCTGTTTTGCGGTCGAAAAACTTAAGGTGTTTGGCTACGGCGCTGAACTACCAGATAACGTTCGTCATATCCTTGTCGAATTCGACAAAGAAGAGCGCAAAGCACGTACCAACCAAGATGTGGCCAAGCTTTGGATTCAAGGTCTTATCGCCGTATGGCTTATTGTCGGCCTTGCACTGCACTTGGCCGCGGTAGGTTTGATTGGTTTGTCCGTCATCATCCTAGCCACTGCCTTCACTGGTGTGATTGAAGAACACTCACTAGGTAAAGCGTTTGAAGAAGCACTGCCATTTACGGCACTTCTTGCGGTTTTCTTCTCTATTGTGGCGGTAATCATCGACCAAGAGTTGTTTAAGCCTGTTATCGATGCGGTTCTCGCGGTGGAAGACAAGGGCACGCAGTTGGCGATGTTCTACGTGGCAAACGGTTTGCTTTCGATGGTGTCTGACAACGTGTTCGTCGGTACGGTTTACATCAACGAAGTCAAAACTGCGCTAGTAGAAGGCATTATTACACGTGACCAGTTTGATTTACTGGCCGTGGCGATCAACACAGGAACTAACTTGCCATCAGTAGCAACACCAAACGGTCAAGCGGCGTTCCTATTTTTGTTGACTTCAGCACTAGCACCATTGATTCGTCTGTCTTACGGCAAAATGGTTGTCATGGCTCTGCCATACACGATTGTACTGGCTCTGGTTGGCTTGTTCGGCATCGTGTTCTTACTTGAACCTATGACAACTTGGTTTTACGACGCCGGTTGGATTGCTCATCATGTGGGTGAAGCAACTCAAGCAATTTCCGGCGGACATTAAATTTTTAGTTTGCTAAAGAAACTTATCCGAGATAAAAAGCTCTGAGTATTCAGAGCTTTTTTATTGAACATACAAAGGATTTTAGAAGTGAATTTATTTGCATCACTCAATCAGTTTTCAAAAAACAGAATCTCATGGCTACTATTGCTACTCTTCGTGGTCTTTTTTGAAGGAGCGGCGCTGTTCTTTCAGCATGTGATGATGCTGTCACCCTGTGTGATGTGTATTTATGAGCGCGTTGCGATGCTTGGCGTAGGTGGCGCTGCACTCTTTGGCCTGATTGCCCCCAATAACCCACTTGTTCGTTGGTTAGGTTTGGCGGCTTGGGGAGCTAGTGCTTACAAAGGGTTGGCGTTGTCATTACAACACGTTGATTACCAGTTTAATCCGTCGCCTTTTGCTACTTGTGATCTGTTTGTCACCTTCCCAGATTGGGCTCCATTGAATCAATGGGTGCCTTGGATGTTTGAAGCCTATGGCGACTGTAGCAAAATCGTCTGGCAGTTCATGACGCTTTCGATGCCACAATGGTTGGTGATTATCTTTGCTGGTAACCTAGTAGCGCTCGCGTTTATCGTTATTGCTCAGTTTTTCAAATCAAAATAGTCCCAACGAAAACTTGGAACTGCAGGTAAAAAAACAGCCGACTCATTCAGAGTCGGCTGTTTTGTTTGTCGCGCTTTGATTATTGGCCACAACACTGTTTGAATTTTTTGCCACTTTGACAAGGACAAAGGTCGTTTCGCCCTACTCCTTTGAAAGGATTCAAACTTTGTGATTTATTGCCAACCATCAGCTCATCGGCGGCAAGCGCCACTTCGTTAATCATCAGATCCATTTGGTCAATGAAATCGCTCAAAGCGGGTGGCGCTTCAATTCCGGCAGCACGCATTTGCTGTTGAGTGCTCTCTTCATCAATGGCCAACATAAAGCTGGTAAAGAGCGCCTGCATCATGCGCTGAGTACCGTCATTAACGGTGGCTGATTGCCATTGCTCTTCAACTCTTGGCCACAAAGACATAAAACCTTCGGCAAAGTCAGCCAAGTTATCTCTTTCATTGCCCACCAGTTCGAGCAATGAATATTCATTGCGTAATATCCGATTATGCTGCTTGTGAATTTGCTCCGTCACCGCCGCGCGAAGCTCGACAGACACATCCCCGAGCAACTCGGTTAGCCAAGTATCAGGATCGGTCGGCTGAATCGTCAGGTTGGCTGCCAGTACGGCACCTTCAATAAACCACGCTGTGGCTTGGCATGATGAATCGTTTAATTCGATTAATTGATATTGCATCGTTAATAGGCTTCTTTTTCAATTTCGACGGATTATATACCCATGCCTAGTAAAATTGACCATTTAATCTCGATTTCCGCTCGATTACCCTAACCTGTATCGTGACAAGGCTAAGGTGAATCGCTACAATCGCGCCTCGTTTTTAAAGAGGCAGTAATAGACCATGCGTGTAATATTGGGACCGATGGAAGGTGTGCTCGACCACCTGATGCGAGAGATGCTTACCGAAATCAATGACTACGATTTTTGTGTCACTGAGTTTGTTCGCGTTGTCAGCCAACCCCTCCCAGATCATGTGTTTTATCGCCTCTGCCCTGAACTGAAACAAGGGTCAAAAACAAAAAATGGTGTTCCTGTCAAAGTGCAGCTGTTAGGCCAAGATCCCCACTGGATGGCCGAAAATGCTATCCGCGCCGCAGAGCTCGGGGCGCATGGTATCGATCTGAACTTTGGTTGTCCGGCAAAAATGGTCAACCAGAGCAAAGGGGGCGCAGCGCTACTGCAACACCCAGAACTGATCTATCAAGTGGTCAAAGCGTGTCGTGATGCAGTGCCCTCGCACATTCCAGTTTCTGCCAAAATTCGTCTGGGCTGGGAAAACCCGGAAGATTGTTTCGAGATTGTCGATGCGGTAGAGCAAGGCAAAGCGGATGAACTAACCGTCCATGCAAGAACCAAAGCTGGCGGCTATAAAGCGAGTGAAATCAAATGGGATTACATTGACCAAATACGCCAACGTTCCACTATTCCTTTGATTGCCAATGGCGAAATCTGGAACTATGCCGATGGTCAAGCCTGCATTGAAATCACTGGCATCGATTCTTTGATGGTGTGCCGTGGCGCATTAAACGTACCTAACTTGGGCAACATCGTTAAGCACAATCACCGTGCGATGCCGTGGCACGAAGTGGTGGATTTATTGCTCAAATACACGCAATACGAAGTGCGTGGCGACAAAGGGAAATATTACCCAAATCGTATCAAGCAGTGGTTTGCTTATTTGCGCCAAGCGTACCCACAAGCGGCTGACCTGTTCCGCGATATTCGCACCTTGACGCAAGTGGAAGCCATAGTGGCTCACTTGCACCACTATCGTGAACAGCTCGAGGTGGCACAGTAAACAATTTTGTCTTTGCCACTGGTTTTCGCTTGGTAGAGACTATCATCGGCAGCTTTGAACAACGCATCAAAGCTGTCACCTGCACCCATTTCACGTATCACCACGCCTGCTGAAATCGTAAAACCGTGCCTCACCACTTGAGGTGACCGTTCATTGACGGCCTCACGAACTCTCGCTAGCACTTTCTCCATGCCATCGCATTCATCGCCATAAAGGGTAATGACAAATTCTTCACCACCAAATCGAGATGCCACATCGCATTGGCGGATATTATCGCGAATACAACTGGCCACTAATTTGATCGCTTCATCACCCACATCATGACCATAGGTATCATTAATCGCCTTAAAATCATCAATATCAAACACCGCAAGCGCTATCTTCTTCTTGGAAATTTTGTTTCGCCAAACCGCCTGCATCCCACGGCGATTGAGTAGTCCTGTCATTGGGTCTCTGGTAGCAAGTTCTTTGAAATATTGACGTTCAGTGCGCGTGTTAACTAAAAACAAAGTAAAAGTAGAAAGTAAGTAAATGAACACCGCCGCAATCACACTATAACGTTCATAACTAACAAAATTTTGCAGTTCTTTCTTCCAAGAAAACCCATAATACAGCGCGTGCGTGTCATCCAAGGTGGGCAACTCTATATTAGTGACAAGAAACGCATTGTCGGGCAAAGCGGAGTTCAGATTGGCAAGATGTATCTGACCCCCCAGCTGTTTTTTGTTTTGCAAGAGAACATTACTGTCAAGCGTCATCATTAGCATGCCCTGGTGTTCGCTATGCTCAAAAACGGGGATGGACAATGAATAACGGCTTTCATTTTGAACACGTCCCAAATTGAGATCATATCCTGGTCCAGTAAAGGTGACTTTCCCTGGCGAGTTTGCCGTCTTCTGCCAAAATGGTCTCGCTTTGAGCGTGTCTAATAGTTCCAATGAAAATGAACTGGCGTAACTGTCTGGTGACGTAATGGCATAGCCATGTTTATCAAGATACAAAATGCCCACCATAAAGGGCTCAATGTCATGTAGAAATGAAAGCGACGGAGCAAAGCCTGATTTGTTACTGACTCTCACATTCAGCTCACTATTGACTTCACACAACTCAGTCACACCAACCAACATGTAATTAATATCAACCTCGGGTTGGTCAGGCACTTTTCCCTCAGCGCGCAACAGAGGGTCTATCGGCCAGATAGAACAAAGTCCATTCTCAATTTTGGCATTGTGATTACTGAGAATCGAGTAGCCATCATCGGTGTAGCTGCTAAAGCTGTATTCGAGCGCCGTCAGTATTTTAATGCTACGCGTTAATGTTGTATTGATACGGTCATATTCTTCAGCAATGTTGCGGTTTACCGAATCGTAGTAATTCTTCACAGTGATAAACATTACTGTGAAGAAAATTAACGCAGGGAAAAGAACCACAAAGCGTCGGCTAAATTGTCTTTTTTTTCTCATTCGATAACCAAGGGTGCTGAGAAACAAAACCCTTTGACTGCATTGCATGTCAAAGGGTTTGATGTCTTTTGTTTGAGAACAGTTTAAATATTAATAGATTGTGCTAGAACTGTCACTCAAGTTTCCAAATTTGAATGGATTCAGAAGAGATATTAACCACAACTTTACCATTTACTTGCAAAGTACTTTCATTACCCAATAGGGAAACCAGACGTCCTAGCGGCTTTCCAAGTTGCCAAATTGGCAGCGTCATAGTGCATGCTTTTGAATCTAAGTTGACCATAACAAGCAGAGTGTCTTCACCATACTGACGAGCAAAACTGAACAACTTTGGCTCAACATGCAAAAATTGGATCGCTCCTTGCTGTAGCGCCTTAGACGTTTTGCGAAGTTCAATTAGACGTTGGTGATATTGGAACGTTTCCACATGACCAACCTGCTCCCACGGGAAACAGCGACGGTTATCTGGGTCATTTTCACCTTCCAGCCCAACTTCACTACCATAATAAATACAAGGCGTTCCAACATAAGTAAACAGCAAGCCGAGAGCAATGTTCATGCGCGCTTGGTCATTTCCCAACAAGGTAATAAAACGTGCGGTGTCGTGGCTGTCGAGTTGATTGAGCTGGCTGAGCTGGTTAAGCCAAGGTACTTTAGCGCGTGATTCATTTAGCCAATCAACAAAGTCGATGCAGTCGATCTCAATAGGATGGTAGGCAATGTCTTTTTGGGCCAATAATGCTCTCACTGGATGCGCAAAGCCGTAGTAATTCATCGAGCCGTCTTCTTGATCGCCTTGGAGCCACTTACTCGCCTCAAAGAAATGCTCCCCCAATACATAAGCTTGAGGGTTTTCTTGTTTAGTCGCATTGCGGAACTGCTTAACATAGTAGGCATTGTTGCGCGCCCCTTCACCTTCTCCAAGCATGTGGATCACGTCAAAACGCCAACCATCGATTCGATAAGGTGCTTTCAACCAGTGGCGAATGGCCGCTTGTTCGCTGGCATAAATGTAATTACGTACCTCTTCATGTTCAAAATTCAGTACTGGTAAGCTGTCAACGCCCTTCCAGCCAATATAATTCTGGCTATCGTCTTCGAAAAAATAATAATGGCGATACGGCGATTCGATGTGGTGATAAGCCCCCATCTCACCTACCCCATTTTTATCAAACCAAGGGTGCTCACATGAGGTGTGATTGAAAACGGCATCAAGCACAATTTTCATTCCGCGTTGATGAAGCACTTCGCTCAACTCTGCAAACTCTTGATTGCTTCCCAAATGCGGATCAATAGTTAAGTAATCGGTGGTGTCGTATTTGTGATTGCTTGGCGCCGAAAAAATTGGATTAAGATAGAGCGCTGTCACGCCTAAGGTTTGCAGGTAATCCAGTTTGCTGCGAATTCCAGCCAAGTCCCCGCCATAAAACTCACAACCCCCATAGCCATTGTTTTTGTCAACGGCTGCTCCCCACTCTTTTGCGACCACAGGACGTGTGCCATTTTTTACCGAGTATTCGCCACTTCTAACGCTGATCTCTGGGTTACCATTACAGAAGCGATCAGGGAAAATTTGATAGAAAATCTGCTCACTCACCCACTCTGGCGGCTGATGAGATTGGTTGTATTTGAAATGGTACTCGCTGCCTGGCATCCGTTTCTGTACGCCACGAGCGTCTAACCAGACGGTGGCACCCTCTGTGATCACTTTGAAAACGTACTGGGTAATCTCTCGGTCTTTATTCAAAGGGAATGACGCTTGCCAGCCATCGAGATCTCCCAACTTAGACACTCGCTGCATTTCCACTAAGTATTCTTCATTGTCCGGCTCGTGCCGCAGGTAGACGGCTTGAATGCCTTCAGGCTGAGCTCTTAAGGTAACGTGAGCGATTTGATTCTCAACGCGGAAATAATCCGGCGTTTGCGCATGAAAAAGAAAAGGTAGGGTCATTGCGAGTACTCTTTTAATCGGTATTTCATACCATTCTAAAAGCACAGTGCTGAGCGACATCCCCCCTTGAGAAATAAAAATCACGTTATTTTTCAAGGGGAGATCACAATCGGTAGGAGGATAATGAGGGCGTAGAGAAAAACTAATTGAGCAGTAAGCTGTCGTCGGCCAACTCTTCGCCACGCACTTTTGAGAACATCTCGAGGAGATCTTTCACCTGCATCCCCTCTCGCTGCTCACCAGCGACATCCAGCACAATTTCACCTTGGTGCAGCATGACCGTGCGATCGCCACACGCCAACGCATCTTTCATCGAGTGCGTCACCATCATAACGGTCAAGTTAAACTCTTTGACGATCCGTTTGGTGAGATCAATGATGAACGCCGCCATGCGTGGATCAAGTGCTGCAGTATGCTCATCAAGCAGTAATAGTTTGCTGTCTGACAACGTAGCCATCACAAGGCTTACTGCCTGACGTTGTCCACCAGAAAGAAGACCAATACTGTCACCCAAACGATCTTCTAGCCCTAGCCCCAAAATACTGATCCGCTCTTGGAACAGTTTGCGACGCTTTGCTGAGAGCGATAAGTGCCAACCTCGCTTTTTTCCACGCATGTACGCGAGCGCCATGTTTTCTTCAATGGTTAACGCGCCACAGGTGCCTGCAAGCGGGTCTTGGAACACACGAGCACAAAGAGAGGCTCGCTGGTCAACCGTTTGTGATGTCACATCGACGTCATCGATCAATACCTTGCCACCCACCATGGGGGTTTCACCTGTCACCGCGCCAAGTAAGGTCGACTTACCCGCCCCGTTAGAACCAATCACCGTCAAAAACTGATGCTCTGGCACTTCGAGCGTGACACCACGTAGCGCACGATTTTCTAAAATGGTGCCTCGATTAAAGGTGACCTGAATATCTTCCAAACGAATCATAGCGCACCTCCTGACTTCTGTTTGCCACCACTTGCTCCTGAGTTAACGGGCTTTTTTATCGCCATGTTTCCTTTTAGTTTTGGCGCAATCAACGCGATGGCAACCAGCACTGCCGTGACTAAATTGAGATCCGACGCTTGCAGACCAAACATGCCAGAACTTAGCGCAAAGGCGACCGCCAAACGGTAAAGGACTGAGCCGACGATGACCGCGACAACGGCAACCCAAATTTTTCGTCCCGGAATCAACGTTTGCCCAAGAATCACTGCAGCCAAACCCACCACGATGGTCCCGACACCCGACGTCACATCGGCAAAACTGTTGGTTTGCGCAAATAACGCCCCCGCAAAACCGACGAAGCCATTCGACAGCGCAAGGCCGAAATAGGTGTAAAAAGAGGTGCTACCACCTTGTGCGCGCACCATGCGTGCGTTAACACCGGTAGCGCGTAAGCCTAAGCCAAAATCACTGTTGAGCAGGCGTACCACCAGCCAAGAGGAGATCAAAACGAGAATACCGACCACCAATGGGCGGATGAACATGGGATCACCCAAGCTTTCAAACGGGGTCAAAATGGTCTCTTCACCTAGTAACGCCAAGTTTGGTCGCCCCATAATACGAATGTTGATTGAGAACGCCGCAATCATGGTTAGGATGGAAGCCAAAAGATGAAGAATACCGCAGCGCACCGCCAAAAAAGCGGTCACCCAACCAGTCATCGCACCCGCTAGAATGGCCATCCCAGTGGCTAGCCATGGATTCACTCCCGCAACGATGGCGGTTGCCGCAACCGCAGCACCCATCGGGAAACTGCCATCGACACTCAAATCCGGAAAATCGAGAACCCTAAAGGTTAAGTAAACACCTAAGGCAACTAAGCCGTAAAGTAAGCCAATTTCTAGCGCACCGAAAAACGCAAAAGCAGACATAGCAACTCCTTTATTCTGCTCTAACAAAGGGCCGAATCTCCGTCGGCCCTAGATAGGATTTTATTTGACGTCTGTGGCTCGAGAAAGCACAGAGGCTGGAATAGTAATACCTAATTTCTCTGCAGTGCCTTGATTCACAACAAGATCTGATCCCGTTGCCACTTTTACGTCGAGCTTACCTGGCTCTTGACCTTCCAAGATCGCAGCAACGTAATCCGCCGTTTGCACTCCAACTTGGTAGTAATCGAAACCTAAGCCTGCGATTGCCCCTTTCTCAACATAGGAAGTTGCACCACCAAATACCGGTTTTTTCGCTTGATTGGCAGCAACAATCATCCCTTCAATCGCACTGGCCACTGTGTTATCCGTCGGAGCGTAAATCACGTCAGATTTCGCAGCAATCGCTTGAGTCGCAGATTGCACATCCGCACTTTTTAGTGCTGTCGATTCCACCACCTTTAACCCTTTTTCTGCCGCGCTTTTCTTCAATAGCTCAACCAAGGTAACCGCGTTTGCTTCGCCTGGGTTGTACACTACACCAATCGCCTTGGCGTTGGGCAACAGCTCTTTAATCAGGTCGACGTGCTGAGATACGGGTGAGAGATCGGAAAGACCAGTGACGTTTTTCCCCGGTTGCTCCATGGATTTCACCAGTTTAGCGCCAACCGGATCGGTCACTGCGGTGAAAACAACCGGTATAGAGCGCGTGGCCGACACCAGTGCCTGAGCCGTTGGGGTCGCGATGCCAACTAAGACATCCGGGCTTTCCCCCACAAACTGACGAGCAATTTGTACCGCAATCGCTGGGTTACCTTGCGCCGTTTTGTAATCGAACTCGAGGTTTTCTCCTTCGACATACCCTTTTGCTTTTAGTCCATCTAAAAGGCCTTGTCGGGTGGCATCAAGTGCGGGGTGTTCAACGATTTGTGAAACGGCAACTTTGGCCGTTTTTGCCATCACAGAATGGGAAGAAATTAAAGCAGCACCGGCAAGAACGGCCGTGGCGATCAGTTTTCCTGCTTTCATCTTGACTCCTTGAATTCAGCATAGGTTGAGATGTTGTGTGGTATCACGAAACCTCCACTCTGGATGAGCAAGGTTAAGCAATTATTTTTGTGCACTTTTTGTACATCTGAATGACATTATTACCAGCAACTTCTCTATTAGGAAAGCAGGATTTAACAGAAATACAACAAAACGAGAGATCAATGACGGTCACTCAGCGGGCAAAAGCAAAACGGGCAACCCGATTGGCTGCCCGTTAACGATCTTTTTTGAACAAGTGGAAACTTAGAACCAACGCTCGAGCGCGGATTTATCTAAGTGACGGAAAGCACGGTTTAAGGTATGCGCCAACTCTTTGTAGCGAGGTCGGGATTTAAGCGGTTCTAATGCCGAACCACTTTCGACAATTTTCTGATGCAATTCTCGATACCACGTGGCCAGTGCCGGTGGCAGTTGAGTATTGGAACGATGACCTAACCACCACATTCCTTGCAAAGGCAAACTCAGTGCAAATAAAGCCATGACAATCGCTTGAGGCAGAGCTTGATAATTGTTGAACGCCATTTGAGTCAGGACACTGATGGCCGCTATCGCAGGCATCACTTTAATACCAAAACGCGTCGCTTTGATAATCCTTTGCTCAGGAAAGATTGCGCTCAGCTCTTTGCGCATCGGCCAAGTATCCATGTACTTTTGCCCATCTCTCAGACTGTGGGCAAGTCCGACTTTATTGTTCATACTGCTCTCTCACTAAAAATTAGTTGAAGATTTCAACTGAAAACGCAAAAAATTGATGAAAGTTAATATTCTTTCAAATTTTTTTTGTTATCATTGCTTATTATCGCTATCCTTTGCAGACCCTCAATCTCATTGTTGCTGTTATTTACAATTTAAGCAACTCTGAAGACCTTCTGCAATGGATCGCAAAGTGGTGATACGGGTTCACCTCTCTCTTAGAAATACGGAAATTGAAAGTTTTTTGACCAAGATTAGTGCGCAGCTTTGGTTGCATCGTCTATTCTTGTGAATGATTTTTCATCCTTACTGATTTTAATCAGACGAATAACAGGTAGTCACACATGTCTAAGCTAGTTTTAGTTTTAAACTGCGGTAGTTCTTCTCTTAAATTTGCTGTTGTTGATGCTGAGAATGGTGCAGAGCATCTTTCAGGTCTTGCTGAATGTCTTCACCTTCCTGAAGCTCGCATCAAGTGGAAACTTGATGGTAAGCACGAAGCTCAACTAGGTAACGGTGCAGCACACGAAGAAGCACTAGCGTTCATGGTAGAAACTATTCTTGCTTCTAAGCCAGAGCTTTCTGAAAACCTAGCTGCAATCGGTCACCGCGTAGTACACGGTGGTGAGCAGTTCACTCAATCAGCTCTAATCACTGACGAAGTTCTTAAAGGTATTGAAGATTGTGCAACGCTTGCTCCTCTTCACAACCCTGCGCACATCATTGGTATCAAAGCCGCTCAAAAATCTTTCCCAGCACTGAAAAACGTTGCTGTGTTTGACACCGCTTTCCACCAAACTATGCCAGAAGAAGCGTACCTATACGCACTTCCATACAACCTTTACAAAGAGCATGGTATCCGTCGTTACGGCATGCACGGTACTTCACACCTATTCATCACTCGTGAAGTTGCAGGCCTACTAAACAAACCAGTTGAAGAAGTAAACATCATCAACTGTCACCTAGGTAACGGTGCGTCTGTGTGTGCAATCAAGAACGGTAAATCTGTAGACACTTCAATGGGTCTAACGCCACTTGAAGGTCTAGTAATGGGTACTCGTTGTGGTGACATCGATCCTGCGATCATCTTCCACCTACACGACACTCTTGGCTACTCTGTTGAGAAAATCAACACTATGCTAACCAAAGAGTCTGGTCTTGCTGGTCTAACTGAAGTGACTTCTGACTGTCGTTTCGTTGAAGACAACTACGGTCAAAAAGAAGAAGCAACGCGTGCGATGGACGTATTCTGCCACCGCCTAGCGAAATACGTAGCTGGTTACACTGCTACTCTAGAAGGTCGTCTAGATGCTATCACTTTCACTGGTGGTATCGGTGAGAACTCTGCACCTATCCGTGAAATGGTTCTTAACCGCCTAGGCATCTTCGGTATCGAAGTTGACAGCGAAGCTAACCTTAAAGCACGTTTCGGCGGCGAAGGTGTTATCACAACAGCAAACAGCCGTATCCCAGCAATGGTTATCTCGACTAACGAAGAGCTTGTTATTGCAGAAGACACTGCTCGCCTAGCAGGTCTTTAATTGACTTCTCTGGCTAGCCTTCAGGCTAGCCAGATTTCTTTTTGATAAAGAATCTGGGGCTTCACTTCTATTGTTTGGTCCACCAAACCATAAGCAGTAAAGCTTTAAATCCCCCAATAGTTAAAGGTACTTTCTCTGATGTCCCGTACTATTATGCTTATCCCTGCGAGTGCTGGTGTTGGTCTTACTAGCGTAAGCATGGGTGTTCTTCGCGCTATGGAGCGCAAAGGCGTTAAAGTTTCTTTCTACAAGCCTATCGCACAACCACGTAGCGGCGGTGATCTTCCTGATCTCACTACCACTATCGTTGGCGCAAACAGCGATATGAAGATTGGCGAACCCCTATTGATGTCTGTTGCTGAGAACCTAATCGGTAACGACAACATGGACGAACTGCTAGAAACGGTTGTAGAACGTTACAACCAAATTAATAAAGATGCAGACGTAACGCTAATCGAAGGTCTTGTTCCTACTCGTAAGCACCCATTTGCTAACCAAGTAAACGCCGAAATCGCGGCAACACTTGGTGCTGAAATTGTTCTTGTCGCGACCCCAGGCACTGACAACCCAGCACAGCTAAAAGAGCGTATCGAAGTGGCTTGTTCAAACTTCGGTGGCACAAAAAACAAAAACATCTCTGGTGTTATCATCAACAAGCTAAACGCACCAGTTGATGAAGCAGGCCGTACGCGTCCTGATCTATCAGAGATCTTTGATGACGCAGACAGCGCGAAACAAAACCAGCTAGAAGTGATGCAAATCTTCAACTCTAGCCCAATTCGCGTTCTAGGTTGCGTGCCATGGAGCATCAACCTGATTGCAACTCGTGCAATCGATATGGCGAAGCACCTGAAAGCAGAAGTGATCAACGAAGGTGACATCAACACTCGTCGTATTAAGAGCATCACCTTCTGTGCACGTTCTCTGCCACACATGATTGAGCACTTCAAACCAGGCTCACTGCTTGTGACTTCTGCAGACCGTCCAGACGTTATCGTTGCGGCTTCTCTAGCAGCAATGAACGGTGTGGAAATCGGTGCGGTACTGCTGACTGGCGGTTACGATATTCCTACAGAGATCGAAAACCTATGTAAGCCTGCGTTTGAAAGTGGCCTTCCAATTTTCAAAGCACAAGGTAACACTTGGCAGACTTCGCTCAATCTACAGAGCTTCAGCCTAGAAGTACCAGCAGACGACAAAGAGCGTATCGAGTTCATCAATGACCACGTTGCGGGTCACATCGATGGCAACTGGATTGAGTCAATGACAGAAGGTACTGAGCGTTCTCGTCGTCTAAGTCCTCCAGCATTCCGTTACCAGTTGACTGAGCTTGCTCGTAAAGCGGGTAAACGCATCGTTCTTCCTGAAGGTGACGAGCCACGTACTGTAAAAGCGGCAGCGATCTGTGCTGAACGCGGTATCGCAGAATGTGTGCTGTTAGGTAACCCTGAAGAGATCAAGCGCGTGGCAGCACAACAAGGTGTTGAACTGGGCGCTGGCGTTAAGATCATTGATGCAGACGCGATTCGTGAAAACTACGTTGCTCGTCTTGTTGAACTACGTGGCTCGAAAGGCATGACGGAAGTTGTGGCTCGTGAGAAGCTGCAAGATTCTGTGTTCCTAGGCACTATGATGCTTGAGAACGATGAAGTTGACGGTCTTGTTTCTGGTGCGGTTCACACGACGGCAAACACCATCGTTCCTCCGTTCCAAATCATCAAGACTGCACCAAATGCGTCTATCGTATCTTCTGTATTCTTCATGCTTCTGCCTGATCAAGTACTGGTTTACGGTGACTGTGCGATCAACCCAGATCCAACGGCAGAACAGCTTGCAGAAATCGCGATTCAATCTGCGGATTCTGCTGCAGCCTTTGGTATCGACCCTCGCGTAGCAATGATCTCTTACTCTACTGGTGAATCTGGTAAGGGTGCAGACGTTGATAAAGTGCGTGAAGCGACCAAACTGGCTCAAGAGAAACGTCCTGATCTGATCATCGACGGTCCTCTGCAGTACGACGCAGCGATCATGGAAAACGTGGCAGCTTCTAAAGCGCCTAACTCTCCAGTAGCAGGTAAAGCGACTGTATTCGTATTCCCTGACCTCAACACGGGTAACACGACTTACAAAGCGGTACAACGTTCAGCAGACCTTGTTTCTATCGGTCCAATGCTGCAAGGTATGCGCAAGCCTGTAAACGACCTGTCTCGTGGCGCGCTAGTCGACGATATCGTCTACACCATCGCTCTAACGGCAATCCAAGCGACTCAAGATCAGCAATAATCCACTGAATCTTTTGTCTCTTGTCAGTAAGACTGAGCAGCAATAGAACGAAAAAGGGGTTGGCACTATGCCAACCCCTCAGACTGCTGACAAAGGTCTAGCTTTCGAGCTAGACCTTTGATCTAATAGGGGTATCGAAATATGGACACTCCGATATGCTTCAAGAACCCACCCCGCAACAATACGAACTGGAAATGGTGACGATGGAACAGTTAGTTCCTAAAGACCATTTAGTGCGCAAAATCGATAATGCTATCGACTTCGAATTCATTCGTGATGAAGTTGCTCATCTTTATTGTAAAGATAATGGGCGTCCACCAGTTGACCCTGTTCGTCTCTTCAAAATCATCTTGCTTGG